>JAFOGM010000092.1 GCA_017386805.1 Bacillota bacterium | reverse complement strand
CATACCTATGCGGATACCCGTGTGACGGGGTTCAAGGGAAAGAACATTACCGGGATGCTGGACGGCGGAAAGCCTGGTCCTGTGATCTATCTGAACGGACATCTGGATACTGTAAACATCTGTGATGGATGGACAAAGGATCCTCTGGCTGGTGAAGTTGTCGACGGTAAGATGTACGGAACTGGAGCGCTGGATATGAAGTCCGGCTGCGCGGCGATCCTGTTAGCTGTGGAGGCCTTTGCCAAGGAACATCCGGAATTCAACGGAAAGATCATCTATCATCTGGTATCCGACGAGGAAGGACCCTTCGGTCTTGGAACCATGTTCCTGATCGAGGACAAGATCCATAACGTGGAGGAAATCGCGGATATCGCCATCAGTACAGAACCCACCGCCGGTTTTTCCGGTATGCCTCATCCCTGTTTCGGTGTGGGAGCGAAAGGTGGTTACAATTATAAAATCATTGTCCGAGGAAAGTCGTCTCATGCGGCTACACCTCATCTGGGGATCAGCGCAGCGGTTGACGCATCGAAGATCGTGGTGGAACTGGAAGCCATGGAAAAGCGGGAAGATCCGCAGTTGGGAAAGGGTGCTAATTGTGTGATCCGTCTTTCCAGCGGAGGAGCTGCCTGCTCCGTACCGGACTATGCGGAAATCGAGATCTTCTCTCATGTGGTTCGCGGTGAAAACCAACAGACCTTAAGGGAAGAAGCGGAAGAAGCGATCCGCAGAGCTGGTGTTAGAAGCCAGTGTGAAATCGTCTTCCGGGATACACCGGCAGATCGGTTTGATGGAGGGTTCCCGCCCTACTGTACGGATATGGACAATGAGTTAGCGAAGAAATTTACCCAGTCGGTGACGAAGGTTTGTGGAAAAGAACCGCAGATCTCCTATTTTGAAGCCATCGGCGACTTTAATTATATTGGCGGAACGCTGGGGATTCCCACTGTGATGTTTGGCTCAGCGGGTGATCATTTCCACAGCTGTGATGAATATGTCTGCCTGAACTCCGCAACAGAGACGGCAGAATCCTTATATCAGTTCTTCGAGGACGTTCTGGTATAATATCAGGTACGTGAGTGTACCGTTTAAATTGTTCGCTGTCATAGGAGAAGAAGCGGAATGAAAAAATGTGTTGTGTGATTTTCATTTCGTGAGGAGCCGGAGAAATCCGGAAACATTGAGGAGGAAGAACTATGAAACCTGAACTGAGCAAGAGAATCGAACAGATTGCACTGGAATTGACCGGTCAGCTGAGTGTCCTGGATACACCGGACGAAATCCTGATCGCTGAAAAAGTATATTCCATCATGTCTGAAATGAAGTATTTCAAGGCTCATCCGGAAAACCTGTATTTCGTACCGGTAAAGGGCGATAAGCTGGGAAGAAAGAGCGTGGTTGCCATCGTTAACGGCGAAAAGAAGCCTTCCGATAAGACCGTTGTTATGATCGGCCATATCGATACCGTAGGTATTTCTGACTACGGCCCGCTGGCAGAATACGCAAACCAGCCCCTGGTATTGACCGAAAAGTTCAAGGAAATCGATCTGCCTGCACAGGTAAAGAAGGATCTGGAATCCGGTGAATACCTGTTTGGTCGTGGTATCTTCGACATGAAGTCCGGTGACGCGATCATCATGGCTCTGATGGAAATGATCTCCGATGATATTGAAAACTTCGAAGGTAATCTGATCTACGGTGCTGTATGCGACGAAGAAGGTAACTCCGGCGGTATGCTGAATGTGGTTCCGGAACTGTGCAGATTACAGGACGAAAAGAAGTATGACTATCTGGCTCTGCTGGATACTGACTATATGACCGAAGAATACGAAGGCGACGAAAACAAGTACGTTTACGTTGGTACTGTAGGTAAGCTGATGCCCACCTTCTTCGTAGTAGGTAAGGAAACTCACGTAGGTGAATCCTTCAAGGGTATCGACCCCAACCAGATCGCTGCTGAAATCACCAGAAGAATCAATCTGAATCCGGAATTCAGTGATGTGGCTGAAGGCGAAGTGACCCTGCCTCCGGTAACTCTGAAGCAGAGAGACCTGAAGCCGGAATACTCCGTACAGATCGCTAAGACCGCTGTTGTATTCTTCAACTATGCAACCCACTGTTCCACTCCGGACCAGGTTCTGGAAAAGATGGTCAACGCAGGTCAGGAATGCTTCCAGAACGTTGTGGATATGCTGAACGAACGTTACGAAAAGTTCTGCGAAATGGCTCACAGACCGTTCCACAAGCTGCCTTGGGAAGCAAGAACCATGACTTACCATCAGCTGTGTGAAGTTGTTAAGGCTGAAGTTGGTGAAGAATTCGACGCTAAGGTTCAGGCTTACGCAGAAGAACTGGCAAAGGATGAAACCATCGATGCAAGAGACAGAAACACTCACCTGGTAGAATTCGTTCACGGTATGTGGTCCGATAAGAACCCGGTTCTGATCGTTTACTTCTCTCAGCCGTACTATCCGCACATCTACATCAAGGGCGACGAACCCAAGGAAAAGGCTCTGCTGGATGCAGTTGCTGATGCAGTAGATACCACCAAGACCGATTACAAGCTGGTTTACAAGAAGTTCTTCCCGTACATCTCCGACCTGAGCTACGGTGCAGCTCCCAGAGAAGATGGTATCATCGAAGCCTTCATGGAAAACATGCCTGGCTACGGTACCGTATACAGCCTGCCCATGAAGGAAATGCAGAAACTGAACCTGCCCGTTCTGGACATCGGTTCCTTCGGTAAGGACGCACATAAATTCACCGAGCGTATCGAAAAGAAGTATACTTTCGAAGTAGCTCCGGAACTGGTTTATAAGACTGTTATGAACCTGTTGAAGTAAGGCTGTAAGAGGAGCGTCAACAGACGCTCCTTTTCAACGTTATAAAGATTCAATTCATTTTTAAATACGAAGGGAGACAATCTATCATGAAAACATCAATCGATAAGCTGTTCTTCGGTAAGAATATCTACACCATGGTTGCAGAAGACGACAAGGTGGAAGCAATTGCCGTAAAGGACGGAAAGATCGTATTTGCAGGCGCAAAGGCTGAAGCAGAAGAAAAGTTCGAAGCTGCTGAAGTAATCGAAGTGGCTGATGACCAGGCAATGCTGCCCAGCTTCGGTGACTCCCACCTGCACTTCTACGCATATTGCCAGACACTGACCAGCGTTGACCTGGCAGGCTGCAAGACCAAGGCAGAAGCACTGCAGAGACTAGCTGACAGAGCTAAGGAAACTCCGGAAGGTATGTGGATCAAGGGCTCCAACTTCGACCAGTCCAAGTGGACCGACTGCGAAGACCAGATTCCCACCAGACATGACCTGGACCAGGCTTCCGACAAGCACCCCATCGTAATCAAGAGATGCTGCTTACATACCGTTGTAGCTAACACCATGGCTCTGGAAAAGGCTGGTATCGGCAATGGCTACGTATTTGGCGTAGGCGGTACTGTAGAACTGGAAGAAGACGGAACTCCCAACGGTATCATGAGAGAACAGGCTTCCAAGGTTTACGATGAACTGGTTCCCGACCCGCTGCTGGATCCCGCTGTAAAGAAGGATCTGATGGTAAAGGCTCTGAAGGATGTATCCTCCAAGGGTGTTACCATGCTGCACACCTATGCTGCTGAAATCTGGAAGTACACCGAAGATTTCGATGATTACCAGGCTCTGGATGACGAAGGTCTGCTGCCCGTTCGTATGACCATCTGTCTGGATGAAATGTTCGATAAGCCGGAACTGACCGCTGAACAGCTGGCAGATCCCAACAGAAAGGTACAGATGGGTACCTTCAAGATCTTCACCGACGGTTCCTTAGGTTCCCGTTCCGCTGCTCTGATGGAACCCTACTCCGATGCTCCGGATACCTGCGGTATCATGGTAATCGCTCAGGACGACCTGAACGAAAAGACCTGGAAGGCTTACGAACACGGCTTACAGCCGGCAACCCACTGCATCGGTGACGCTGGTATGGAAGCTGCACTGCAGGCCATCGAATACACTCTGGCTAAGGCTAAGGAATCCGGTATGTCTGACGAAGAAATCGCAGGCAGACTGCCCTTCCGTCTGATCCACGCTCAGATGATCACTGAAGAACAGATGGCTCGCATGAAGAAGCTGCCTGTAATCCTGGATATCCAGCCCGTATTCCTGAACACTGACCTGCACTGGGTTGAAGAAAGAATCGGCGAAAGATCCAAGATGAGCTACCTGTGGAGACGTTACATCGACGAAGGCTTCATCCTGACCGGTGGTTCCGACTGCCCGGTAGAAGGTTATGACCCGCGTCCTGGTATCTACGGTGCAGTTCTGAGACAGGACCCCGCAGACGGTAAGCCGGAAGGCGGCTGGCTGCCGGATCAGAAGGTTTCCATGTACGAAGCTGTCTGCATGTACACCAAGAACATCCCCTACGCAAACGGCGAACAGGATCGTCTGGGTACTCTGGAAGTTGGCAAGTTCGCTGACATGGTTATTCTGGACAGAAACATCTTTACTCAGCCTGCAGAAGACATTCTGAACATGCAGGTAGAAAAGACCTACCTGGCTGGTAAGGAAGTTTACTCCGCAAAATAAATTCAAACGAATAAAATGACGTTAGGAAGAGGGGGAGTCCGTGAGGGCTTACCCCTTCCTTGTCTGAGGACTGGAGTTTGGAAAGCGAGATCATATGAATTACGAAGAAAGAAAGGCTCTGGCCCTGGCTGAGATCGGGGCACATCACAAAGAAGCCGTTGGAATCAGTGATGCTCTGGCCGATGAACCGGAATTGTCCGGATACGAATACAAATCTTCTGCCCGACTGGTGGAGTATCTGCGCAGTCAGGGGTGGAACGTGGAATATCCTTTCCATGGAATCGACACCGCCTTTAAGGCTGTTTTGGGCGATGGAAACTCTCACAAAAGAAAGCTGGCCATCCTGACGGAGTACGATGCTCTGGCAATCGGCCACGCCTGTGGCCATTGCGTCAGCGCAGCGATTTCCATTCTGAGTGCCATGGGTCTGGCGAAATTGCAGGATGAGTTGGACGTGGACATCCATGTTCTGGGAACTCCCAATGAGGAGTTCAACGGTGCGAAGTGCGTCATGGTCAACGATGGAATCTTTGATATCTACGATATGGCCATGATGGTCCACATGTACAATCACAACCTGACCACCACAAAGCTATTGGCGAAGGATGCCTTTACCTATCGTTTCAAGGGAAGATCTGCCCACGCGGCGTCGGCTCCTTGGGACGGAAATAACGCTTTGAACGGTGTGACGCTGATGTTCCATGCCATAGATATGCTGCGCCAGCATGTAAAGGACGATGTGAGGATCCACGGTGTGATCCGCAACGGCGGCATGGCGGCGAATATCGTTCCAGAAGAAGCCACCTGCGAAGTGTTCGTTCGTTCTCTGGACAGAGAATATCTGAACGATGTGGTTCGAAAGGTGGAGGACTGTGCCCGCGGAGCGGCCATTGCCACCCAGACCACCTATGACAGAACCGAAATTGGATATCCTTACGATGATCTGCGGAATAACAAAGTTGGTCTGAAGATCCTTGAGGAAGTCTTTGAAGAACTGGACATTCCGCTGGATCGGGATTACGATGGCATCTTTGCATCCACCGACGCAGGGAATGTAAGTAAGGTTTGTCCCACCTTCCATCCCACACTGAAAATCGCAGAACCGGACGTGGCGCTCCATACCAAAGAATTTGAAGAAGCGGTACGAACTGAAGTGGCTCACAAGGCCATTGCCGATGGGGCAAAGCTGATCGCCCTCCAGGCAATTCGGATCTTTGGCGACGAAACCAATTTCGTGGCAATGAAATCAGAATTTGAAAAATAATTTGTGTGTGTAAAACAAACAATGAAATCCGGCCCTTGTGCCGGATTTTTTGTTGAGTTTAAATAATTGTGCGAATAACACAAAAAATTTTTTATTTTTTTATTTATAAAATTGAAAAAATGCTTGCTTTTGTGCGAAATAAACGATATACTGGTGAATGTTATGTTGTCAAAATTGAAATGGAGGATTTTGAAATGAGTAAGAAAGAAGAAAGAGGAAGCTTCAGCGGAAGACTGGGCTTCGTATTGGCAGCGGCTGCCAGTGCGGTAGGTCTGGGTAACATCTGGAGATTCCCTTATTTAGCAGCGAAGGACGGCGGCGGTCTGTTCCTTCTGGTGTATGTATGTCTGGCGCTGACCTTCGGTTTCACTCTGTTGACCACCGAAATTGCCATCGGTCGTAAGACCGGTAAGAGCCCGCTTCAGGCTTACGGTGCATTAAGTTCCAAGATGAGCTGGATCGGTGCTCTTGCATGTATCATTCCTGCGATGATCACCCCGTATTACAGCTCCATCGGCGGATGGATTTTAAAGTATATGACTACCTTCGTAACTGGTCACGGTGTGGATGCAGCGGCTGATGGTTACTTCGGTGGTTTCATTACTTCTCAGTGGAGCCCCATCATCTGGTTCCTGATCTATATGGCTCTGAATATCTTTGTTGTATTCAAGGGTGTTAACGATGGTATCGAAAAGATGTCCAAGTTCATGATGCCTGTATTGGTGGTTCTGGTCGCTGGAATCTCTGTATTCTCTTTGACCTTGGAACATACCGATGCTGCTGGTGTAACCAGAACTGGTCTGGAAGGTTTCATGATCTATGTGATCCCCAACTTTGATGGTTTGACACTGAAGGGCTTCCTGACTGTTCTGATGGATGCTATGGGTCAGCTGTTCTATTCCATCTCTGTAGCTATGGGTATTATGGTGGCCTACGGTTCTTACGTTAAGAAGGACACCGACTTAGTAAAGTCTGTAAACCAGATCGAAATCTTTGATACATTGATCGCATTCCTGGCTGGTATGATGATCATTCCCGCGGTATTCACCTTCATGGGTACCGAAGGTATGACTGCTGGTCCCAGCCTGATGTTCGTAGCTCTGCCGAAGGTGTTCCAGGCAATGGGTGGTGTTGGTAATATCATCGGTATTATCTTCTTCGTGACCGTTACCTTTGCAGCTCTGACCTCTTCCGTATCTCTGATTGAAGCCATCACTTCCAGCGTTATGGATAAGTGGCATATGACCAGAAAGAAGGCACTGACCATCGTATCTGTTTACATTGTAGTGGTAGGTGTTATCGTATGTCTGGGTTACAACGTGTTCTACTTCGAATACACTCTGCCCACCGGTGATGTTGGTCAGATCCTGGACATCCTGGACTACATCTCCAACTCCCTGCTGATGCCCATCGTATCCATTGCGACCTGTATCATGGTTGGCTGGATGATCAAGCCCAAGGCAATCATCGATGAAGTTACCAGAAACGGTGAAGGATTCGGACGTAAAGGACTGTATGTTGTTATGATCAAGTTCGTAACTCCGATCCTGCTGACTCTGCTGCTGTTAAAGGCGCTGGGAATGCTGAACTGGCTGGCATAAGTTGAAAATCACAGCGATATTATCACGTATGAAACTGCCGCGTTCGCGCGGCAGTTTTTTATATGATGATATGATTAAAATAAAACCAAAAATAATTTTCGTATTTTTTTAAAAAACTCTTTACAAATCGAAAAGTATCTCGTATAATAAGATTGTTGTTCGATAGAACTGCGCGGCATTAGCTCAATTGGATAGAGTGTCTGACTACGAATCAGAAGGTTGGGGGTTCGAGCCCCTCATGCCGCACCAAGCAAAAAGGCGATGGATTTCT
>JAFOGM010000091.1 GCA_017386805.1 Bacillota bacterium | reverse complement strand
GTGGGGTCAAGGCGCAGGTCGAGAGGACCGTCGTGCTTGAAGGTAAAGCCGCGGTCGGGGTTGTCGATCTGCATGGAGGACACGCCCAGATCGGTAAATCCAGGTTCCTTTGCACCACCGCAAAGCTCGAATAAAATCGCTTCCATGCTGGTGTACACAGCCCCTGCATCTCTCAGACGCAGCTCTGCCAGCCTCTGATCTTCCGGCTTTCTGGAAGACACGCAGTCTCCGCAGATGAAAACATCATAGCCTTCTTCCAGAAGATCCAATGCGCTCTGTGCCACGCAGATGTGAGATTCGATCCCAGTGATGACGATGTTCTTCTTTCCGAAGGCTCTCAGTGCCTCTGCAATGGCAGGATCGCCCATGATGCTGTAGCTGGTCTTATCAAAGGGTGTAAACTCGCCCAGTGCCTCTGCAATGGAGGGGATGGTTGCTCCCAGCCCCCTGGTGTACTGCTGGGTCACCAGCGCCGGGATCCCCATGACTCTGGAACCCTTCGCCATGCGCACCATCTTGTCTTCCAGCGCCTCTTTATTATGCATCGCCGGCATCAGCTTCTCCTGAAAGTCGATGACCACCAGCAACGTATTGTCTTTCTTCAATCTTTTTACTTGCATCGTCGTTCTCCTTTTCGACAAAATTCGACACCTGCGGCAACCCGCTTCGCGGTTGCCCTACCACTGAATTCCCCAACCGGGCATTGCTTCCACCAATTCATCCTTGGTCAGGTCGCGGTGCACCGGCGTGATGGAGATATAATTTTCCTGATATGCCCGAACGTCATTGTCCAGCGGCAGCTCTTCCTGTTCCACTTCATAACCCAGGTACAGCTGACATACGATGTGATCGCCCTTGCGCTCCACAGAGAAATCTTCGCCGTAGATTCGTTCTCCCAGCTTGGTGTAACGGATCCCCTTGATTTCTTCCTTGGGAAGGTCAGGTACATTCACGTTCATGATCCAACGATTCGTGTTCTCTTTCAATGCTCTCTCACAAACGCTGGGAACCAGGGTTTCAAAAGCATCGAAGTGGGTGGCATCGTGGTCGCAGACAGAGAAAGCCACCGACGGAATCCCACAGATGATCCCTTCCAGCGCCGCAGACACCGTACCGGAGTACAGGACATCGCTGCCCAGGTTGGAACCCATGTTGATCCCGGAGCAAACCAGGTTCGGTCGCTGGCCATCCAGACTCATCATGCGGATCCCCGCCTTGACACAGTCTGCCGGTGTTCCGGAACAGGACCAGGCCGCTTTGGTAAATTCAAATTCTTCTTCCTTTAAAATGACCGGATCGCGCAGGGTGATTCCATGGCCTGCCGCTGTTCTCTGACGGTCCGGCGCACAAACGTATAACTTCGCATCCGGGTATCCCTTATGCAGGTATTTCACCAGTTCATGGATCCCCAATGCGGTGATTCCATCGTCGTTAACGATCAATATATTCATAGGTTTTATCTCCTTGTACAAATTTTCCGGTGCCTCAACACCGTTGTTTCCATCCTATCAC
>JAFOGM010000090.1 GCA_017386805.1 Bacillota bacterium | reverse complement strand
TCCGTGGTTCTGTACTGGGTTGCCATGGCAGCTTTCGCACTGCAGATCTACTTTGATTTTGCGGGTTACAGTGATATGGCCATCGGTCTGGGTCACATGATCGGCTTCAAGTTCCCGGAAAACTTCGACCATCCGTTTATTTCCCAGAGCATCACCGAATTCTGGAGACGCTGGCATATGTCCCTGGGCGGCTGGTTCCGTGATTACGTGTACATCCCTCTGGGCGGCAGCCGCGGAAGTCTGCTGAAGCAGATCCGCAACATCGTCATCGTCTGGTTCCTGACCGGCTTCTGGCATGGTGCCAGCTGGAACTTCGTCCTGTGGGGGCTGTATTTCGGTCTGTTCCTCACGCTGGAAAAGATGGTTTGGGGGAAGGCAGTAAAGAAGCTGCCCCGTGCACTGCGTCACTTCTACACGCTGTTCCTCCTGAGTTTCAGCTTCGTGATCTTCGACACTGTGAATCTGAAACTGCTTCCGGTACGTATCGGCGGTATGCTGGGCTTGACCGACATCCCGTTCCTCAATGGATTCACCGCATATTACCTGAAGAGCTACGCTCTGCTGATCGTGATTTCCATTCTGGCGGCAACCCCACTGCCGGCGCAGCTGTATCGTAAACTCCGCGACCGTGTTGACAATGGTGAAGGAAAGGGTGGTTCCCTGGTGCTGGACGTACTGGAAGTGCTGGCTGTGGTAGCTATGGTGATCGTTTGCACCGCATATATCGTGGATTCTTCCTTCAATCCGTTCCTGTATTTCAGATTCTAAAGGAGGTACGCAATGAAACATAGAATTATGACCATCGTGTTCTGCGCGATCCTCTTGATTGGATTTGTGGGGAACGTGATGACACCTGATAAAGAAATTTCCTTCACCGAACGCCGTCCGTTGGATCAGCTGCCGGTGATCAATAAAGATTTCATTTTCTCCAAGGATACGGGAGAAGTTCTGGAAGAATATTTACTGGACCAGTTCTGGAAGCGCGATGATTTCCGCAGTCTGAAAGTCTGGTTCGATACGAATATTTTACAGAAGACCGACGTCAACGGTCTGTATCAGATTGGAGATCATCTGTTTAAAACGGATTATCCCATCAACGAAAATAGTGTAATCAAAGCTGGTGAAAAGATGATGGCTATCCAGAAAAAGTTCTTTGGAGAAACCAATCAGGTTGCTTTCTCCATGATCCCGGACAAGGCCCATTTTGCTCCCAACAAGGACAAGTATCTGTCCCTGGATTATGACAAGATGCAGGAAACCCTTGCAGAAGGTCTGAAAGAAAGCGGCATGGGTTATGTTGATCTGGAAGCCACTCTGGGACTGGATGACTACTATTATACTGACTTGCACTGGAAGCAGGAGAGCCTGAAAGAAACCGTGGAAGCCATCTGGAAGCACTTCGGTATCGAAGCTGAACTGGATATGGATGCATTTTCTGCTGATAGCTATGCTCCCTTCTATGGCGCATACTATGGACAGATCGCATCCGGTGGCGAAGGGGATACCCTGAGCTGGCTGGTGGATGAAGAAATCAGTAACATGATCGTCAAGGATTTCGACGAAATGAAGGCTTCCAAGGATATCATTTATGCGGAAGAAAAGCTGGGTACCGTGGACTCCTACGAACTGTTCTTCGGCGGAAACTCTCCGCTGATTTTCATTGAAAATCCGGAATGTACCACCGGCGATCGACTGATCCTGTTCCGTGATTCCTTCGGCAGCTCCATTGCTCCGCTGCTGGCCAAGGAGTACAGTGAAGTGGTTCTGGTGGACCTGCGTTTTGTGGGTTACGAATTCCTGGGCAACTTCGTGGACTTTGAAGATGCGGATATCCTGTTCATGTGGGGACAGG
>JAFOGM010000089.1 GCA_017386805.1 Bacillota bacterium | reverse complement strand
TCTTCCATCCCTCGATATTCTGTCCGACTTCTTTTCCTTCGTTGTGGAGCTTCAGACTATGTTCGCCGATGAGCTTACGATCCCTGGAATTTTTCCCCTGGAGTTCCTTGGCTACCGTATCGATCTCTGCTGTTGTCCACTTCTTTCCAAATTCCTTGTGGCCGTTGGCTTCGTTCAGCACACGCATAGCTTGAATCTTCGGATCGTCCAGAGCCAGATCTTTCTGTGCTCCCTCAATGGATTCGTACATTACACGGGCATCTCTCAGTTCCTTCATACGATCGAGCACCGCTTTATCATGGATCGTATATACAAACAGATTCTTCCCCTGCTTGAGAGAATCGATCGTCTGCATACGTTCATCGTATTCTTTTCTGTCTTCCTTTGACAGGTCTGTTACGTCCACAATACCGCCATCCCAGAGAGGATTGATACCGCGATCCTTGTAATCCTGCTTGATTACTCTCATATCATTCAGAGGAAGATCCTCGAACTCTCTTCCTAAAGCAGTTCTCGCATCTCTCAGCTCTTTCAGGCGCTTTTGTACACGTTCGTCCGTTTTCCAGGCATCTTTCTTGTCCAGACCAGCTGCGCCGCCTTCTTTTCGAAGTATCTCCTGTGCATGAACACGATCGTTAACCTCTCCAAACAGCTTTTTACTGTCTTTTTCCCGGGATGTCCGTTCTGCATTCACAACCCTCGGATCAGTCAGCGAAAGTTCTCCTCCCAACTGCTTCTGCACCCTTTCCAGAGCAGAAATTCGAGTGTTTACAGTTGCGGTCATGATTTTCATCTTGAATTTCGCAGTTTTATTTTCTTCCTCCATCAGCTTACGAACTTCGGAACGAAGAGCCGCTTCCTGTACGATTTTCGGATCGTTCAGAGCCAGTGCCTCGGGCTCTTTGTTCTTCGCACGGCTCTGCTGTTCCAGATTCTTCTGAGCTTCCTTCAGATCGCTGAGCATATCCTTTACGCGCTGATCATCAAGATCGATTTCAGCAAGTTCAGGATTCTTCTTTGCCAGAACACCGCGGGCCAGGGTCAGGTCGTCTTTCTGTTTCTGATCCATCTGGTATTTTCTTTCCTTAGCTTCAGGACCGTTCACCTCCAGAGATTCCTTGACTTCCCTGGTGACCTGAGAACTCAGCTGCTGATCCTCTCTCGCTTCTTTCAAATTGGTGTTCTGAACAACTTTCCCGACTTCCATGCCTCTCTTATCCATGTCAGTCACATGCAGTAACTCCGGCTGTGTGGAAACTTTCTGGATCTCCGGATTCTGTGTCAAAACCTTTTTCACAGTATCCAACGACGTACCTTCCACCCCACCCATTTGTGTTACCGTCTGCTGCTTGGTTTCTTCCGGCGCGTTCTTCAGATGGCTATCGATGGCCTTACCGGTAAACAGATCCACCGTCTGCGTAACCAATTCTTCCTTGGTGTGCTTGTGCGCTCCGGTAGCTTCATTCGTCAAACCGATCTGTGCTTCCATGAACTTGTTGAATTCTTTACCCAACGCTGCCAGGCCACGGGCATACTTCATTTCCGCTTCACTCAAGGTACAATTCTGCAGCAAATTCGGATCCTTATCCAGAACATCCAGCATGCGTTCTATTACCTTAGCAATTCCGGCCATTTCGGCGTTCATCCCCAGGCGTCCCCGGCTGACGTTGATCAAATTTCGCAGACCGCCGCTCATAGCCTCAGCCAAAGGCTTCGGTTCTCCCTTGGCATAAGTTCCGATATAGTTCTTTGCTGCGTTGTAGGAAGCCGAAATGTACTTCAATTCATCCATATCCAGGTCTCCATAGAGGATTCCATCCATCATCTGACTGTACCGCTGTTCGCTCAACGGAGCCAGTCCCTGATTTACCGCTGCCTGGGCAGAACCAGCCAACGCAATATGTATTACCGCAGCGTCCTTGGCTGTAAGCAGAGAACCTTCCGGTAAGTCATAACCGTTAGGAGCAATGGTCTCATAGACATTCTGTCCCAGCGCTGTTTTCCCGCCCACAAACTGTTCTGCCTGGGGCTTGGGAGCCAAGGTATCGATTCTCTTTTCTGCATTTGTCAGCTGGGCCTGTTTTTCTCTCTGCTCCTTCGTCAGTTCGTTTGCCCGCGCTTTTTCCTTTTCTCGTCTCTGCTGGATTTCCTTATCACGACGAGGAAGTTCACTCTCCATGGCAGCCTTCTGTTCCGGTGTCAGAGTGTTGTAATATTTCATCATCCCCTCGTAGGTACGCAGTTTCTGGTCGTAGATGTTCTGCCGGATTTCCTTCTCTTCATTGTACTTTACCATGGCTCGATCGAAGGCTCTCAATTTTTCCTGGTATTCATCCAGATCCTTTATGTAGGCATTCCTTCTGTCATTATATTTGTATAACTCAGACACATAGACTTGAATGCCAAATCGACCGAAAAATCGATTTAGGGCCAGCTTACGGCTGGAGACGCCCTTCATATATGACTTTTCCTGCGGCTCAACCTGCATCGGCTGCTTCGGCAGGGGCGGCTCTACCAGTGTAGGTTTGAGACTGTCGATCCAATTTTTATCCATGGAACTCCAGGTCTTTCCCATCCACTTGCTTGGGTAACGATCGGCTGCCCGGTACATGAACAGATTCCCCTTCTCCACAGCATCCTTCAAGGTTTGAATCATTTCGTTGGTAGGTGATCCCTTAAATCCTTCAGGAACGGGGGAAGTAAACTTCGTGCCATCCCAAACGCGAACCTGAGTCCAGTCGATACCGTCTGTCGCCTGCAATTCTTTATCGCTGCTGGGCTGGACCATATTGGCCATGAACTGGTTGCGATACCAGTCCATTTGCACCTGTCTCTCACTGACAGCAACACGCCTCGATTCCTCATTCCGAAAAATCTCGTCTTTGCGCTGGTTCATCTCATCACGGATTGCTCCCTTGATTTCCATGCTCAGCTTGTCGTAATGTTCATTTGTTTTCTGGTCGTTCTCTTTGACATCAGGATTCGTGCTGTACCAAACGTCGCCCACCAAATGCTGAGGATAAATTTCGCCCATCCGGTACACGAAAAGATTTCCCTTCTGCGCTT
>JAFOGM010000088.1 GCA_017386805.1 Bacillota bacterium | reverse complement strand
GGCATTTCCTTCCTGGGCATAGTCGGGTTTCAGTCCGGCCAGCCAAGGGCCTTTGGGCGGTCGCTTTATGATCAGCTTTTTCGGTCTGGTCGTCATAGCTGCACGGACCAGAGCCTTTTCATCGTCGCAGGGCATCTCCAGCTTCTGGATCATCTGGAGTTTTGTCTTTACGAGAGCACTCTTCTGACGTTCCGGGAACATGGGGTCCAGAAGGATCACGTCCGGTTGAACAACATCCGGTTCGCTGCGGTCCAGCGCCAGCGCCAACGCGTTCAGCGCTTCGATGCTGTCCTCGTTTCGAAGCGTCATGCGGGCCACGATGGGAGCCAGTTCCGGGATTTCTTTCGCCCGTTCCAGGGCGTCTGCCAGCAGCTGCGCAATGACCGGGTTTCGTTCGAAGAGCGTTACCTGGAAGCCTGCCGCGGCAAGCAGCAGCGAGTCTTCACCGAGACCGGCGGTGGCGTCGATTGCCGTGAGAGGATGATCGGCATCTTTGATCTTTGCGGCCTTGACCAGAAACTCTTTCGGAATATTGGAAGCCTTTACGCGGGGGATCATCTTCGTGAAATCGCCCCGAAGGATCTGGTCGCCGGAAGAAAGGAACAGGCCATTCTCATCGCGCTGAAGGGTCAATTCGTTATCCAGTTGTATGGTTTCAAAATTAGTGTTCATCATAAATCTCTGTTATTCTGCGGCGTCCACAGCAGCGCCGGAGGCGGTGATTGCCGGGAGGCTGACGATCTGGTACTGATAGATGGGTTCCGGTGCGGGCCAGTTTTCAAACAGGACGCGGAAGTAGTCGGTTTCCAGAACACCGCGGCAGTAGTTGACCTTATTTCGCACCACAGACTTGATTCTCTTCAGATAGTCCTCGTAGTATTCCGCAGGGATTTCAACCCCTTCATTGGGCGTAAATTCGCCTGTGGAGGCATTGTAGGAACCCTTTTCGGTCTTCCAGTCGTAGTTCAGGTTGAACATCAGCGGTTCTGCGTTGGAGAACACATCACGGCCCGGGAACAGTCGGGAATCGAATTCGGTTCCGAAGAGATTGGACAGGGTCGGGATGATGTCCAGACTGGAGGTGGGGGTGTCCACGATGATGGGTTCTTCGTCTTCCAGAGAACCGCACCAGAGGATCAGACGGTTGTGGTCGCGAACCAGGCGGTCGGTGACGGGCTGGCCGTACAGCTCTTCCAGATACTGATTGTTGGTCGCGCCGTTTCCATCGTGGAGACCGTAGGGGAAGTGGTCGGCGGAAATGCAGATGACGGTATCATCGGCGATTCCGTAGGTTTCCAGCTCGTTCACCAGATGGGTCAGAGCATCTTCCAGTTCCAGGTTGGCTGCGTAATAGCCTTTCACCACGTCGGAACCTTCCAGATGGGCCACGCGGTCCCAGTTCTTCTTGGTCATGGAGTTTCCGGTGCGGGTGTAGGCACTGTGGCCGCTGACGGACATATAATAAATGTTGAAGGGCTGTTTGTCCATGTAAGTGGGGAGCGTACCTGCGATCATTTCCAGGTCGCTCTGGGGCCAGCGGTCGGAAACGAATTCTTCCATACCGTTCCACATGCCCATGTAACCGTCGGAATAACCCAGATTGACGTGGGTCAGGTGACGGTCGTAATATTCGAACCAATTGTTGTGATATGCCTTACCGTAGTAGCCCAGACGGTCCAGCTGACTGCCCATGGTGAAGTAGTTCAGGTGATCCGCAGTCATCTTAAAGGACTTTCCGCCAGCGGTGGGTAAGAAGCTGAAGACGTTCTGGTATTCGCCGCCGGTGGTTCCTGCGCTGGAGGGCTGGTAGTAATCTGTGAACTGGATCCCCTTGTTGGCCAGACGGTACAGCGTCGGTGTCAGGACGGGGTCGATGACCTCTTCGGTGAAAGCCTCGGCACTGATCATGATCAGATTCTTTCCGGCGAACAGGCCGGTATATTCATTCTGACGGCTGGGACGCAGGGTAGCCACGTAAGAGTGGAGGTCTTTCACCTGGCCGGTGGCTGTTTCTGCCAGAGCGGCGAAGTCGATATCCATTTCGTTGAAGCCATAGGTGGTCGGTGTAAGCTCCACGGCATCGTCGGTTTCCTCTTCGGGATTCATCACTTCGAAGGAATCGCTTCCGCCCATCAACGTGGTCTTTACATCCAGACGAAGGCCGGTCATGAGGCCGAATTCAGTGACTGCGGACTGGAAGTTGTATTCCGCACCGTAGAGGGGGCCGAAGACCGGGCTGGTGAGGATCAGCGCCAGAGCCACTGCGTATGCGGCAACCGCGCTGAGCGCGGCCAGGATCCGCGGGGTTTTTCCTGCACCCTTTGTGGAGATCGCTTTGTGGGTATAGCCCAGGAAGAGGATCGCCGGAAGGAGCATGAAACCGATGAAGGTCAGGCCACCGGGGCTGAAAATCATCAGCTTTGTTTCTTCTGCGAATTCCGTCAGAGCATCGGTTGCCCCGCCGGTCATGGTGTTCAGATCGTAATACACCTTGAACTGGCGATAGACGAAGTATTCCACCAGATAGGGAACGGCAGACGCCAGCGTCAGAAGAAAACCGATGATCCGGTTTACGGTTTTATTTTTGGTCAGCGTGGTCAATCCATACAGAATTCCCCCGTAAGCCAAACTGAACAGAGCCATCAGCACCGTTCGCTGGGTTACAGTAAAGGTCCCGTGGATGGCCGTTTCAAAGGCCAGCTCGTAATAAATCAGCAGCACGGGGAAGAATAGGAGCAGAGGATTGACCTGAATCTGAGTGATCAGGGATGATAATTTTCGTTTCAAGATAATTCACCTGTATTCGACAAAAAATGACTAATAAAAATAGTATACCATATTTTGTTTTTTCGACGAAAATAAATATTGGGGAAAAATGAAAAAAGTTTCAAGTAAGCGATTGCTTACTTGCGTTTGACAGAGGGAGGGTTCAGGGAATATAATAAACATGGCAGAATAGGAGATGTTTAACAATGAAACAATATAACGTTACAGGAATGAGCTGTGCTGCCTGCGTGGCCCACGTGGAGAAGGCGGTACAAGCGGTGGAAGGGGTCACTTCGGTGACAGTCAGCCTTCTGACCAACAGCATGACCGTGGAAGGCACGGCAGCCGACAGCGACATCGTCGCTGCGGTGACGAAAGCCGGTTACGGAGCGGCGCCCAGAGGCGGCGGAAGTGCGTCCGGAGCGGGAAGTTCCGGCGGGATGTTTTCTGCAGAGGAAGAGGCTCTGGTGGATCGGGAGACTCCCAAAATGAAGCGGCGTCTGTTCTGGTCGCTGATCCTTTTGATCCCCCTGATGTACGTGTCCATGGGGCATGCCATGTGGGGATGGCCGGTTCCGGAAATCTTACATCATAACCCTGTGGGGATCGGGGTGTATCAGCTGATCCTGACGGTCGCAGTGATGGTGATCAACCAGAAGTTCTTTATCAATGGTTTTACTACGCTGCTTCACAAAGCACCCAACATGGATACGCTGGTGGCTCTGGGTTCGGCAGCGTCCTTCGGATACAGTTCCTACGCGCTCCTGGCCATGACGAAACTGCAGGCCATGGGTGATCTGG
>JAFOGM010000087.1 GCA_017386805.1 Bacillota bacterium | reverse complement strand
CTTCCATGACGGTATCGCCATTTCCTCCCTTTAACCCCAGCGCCAGAAGCCGACAGGCGGTTGCCGGAAGCAGGCCGCATTTCCGCAGGCTTTCTGCCAGGTCCATACCGCATTGAACGTCTTCCACGCAGTCCTGCGTTCTCTTCATAGCCGAAGGAACATCCTTCAGCAGAGCCGCTGCCTGTTCCACAGCCAGATCTGCAGGAAGACCGCTGCGCATTCCCAGAGCCAAAGCCTGTGCAAAGCGGGAATCGTTGATCTTCCGGGCCGTTCCCCGGTCACCGAAGGAACGGTTCCAAAGAGCCAGGACCCGATTTCTCACAGCCGTACTTGTACCGAACGCCATGAGGAAGAGAACCACCAGACCCAAAAGGATACAGAGGACCGGCATCACGGAATTCAGGAATTTCCCTAAGAGGAGAAGGCCTCCGGCCATGCCCGTCAGCGTGGTCCCCAGAGAGGCGTAGGCCGTTTCAAACATGGGCAGGACTTTCGTTAAAAGCACCACGATGACCATGAGCATCAACATGGAAAGAAGCGACGGATACATCAGCGTCGCTTTCACCTGTCGGTCCAAACGGTCCCGTTCTTCATAATATACGGAAAGAGAATGCAGCGTTTCTTCCAGATGGCCGGTCTGTTCCGCAGCAGCCGTCATGGCTGTCACGTACAAAGGGAACCTTTCTGTGGAAGTCATGGCCTCCGTTAAGGTTTCTCCGGTGTCCACCAGCGATGCCAGCTCCGTCAGAAGTTCCTTCGCCCCGGAAGGACTTTCCTCCGCCAGGAGGGCCAGCCCGTCACCCAGGCTGACGCCGGCATGGATCATCAGAGAAATCTCTCTGCAAAGATCTGCAATTTGAAGATTGTTCAGCTTTACCTGTTTCATCGCACCATAGTCTCCAGTCACTTGTCACTAATAGAAGTACTTTGCGGTGTAGTTGGAACCATCGCCGATGTACTTCATGATCGCCGCGCTCTGCTTTGCCGAGGACGCGAAGGTGGGGTCCATTCTCTGCCAGGACTTTCCGTTGAAGAAGATCACGGCGTCGATCCAGCCGCCGTCTTCCGTCCAGACGTTGATCCAGGCATGATACGCCGTTCCGGCATATCCCACCACCAGCTTACAGGGAACATCCTGGCTTCGCAGCATAGCCGTCATCATGGCCGCATAATCGAAGCAGATCCCCTTCTTTTCTTCCAGAACCGAATCCAGCACCGGTAAATATCCGCTCTGGACCGTCTTCGCCTTTTCCGTATCGTAGGTCAGTGTCTTTACGACAAAATCATAGACTCTGGCCACTTTATCCAGGGGAGCGCTGACATCTCTGGTCAGTTCCTCCGCCTTGGCAACCACCGCACTGGCGGAGGTATAATTCACATACTGATTGGGACGGATGAAGGGCGCAAAGGCATCGGTCATTTCCACCTTCATACTTTGAGCCAGAACACCGGCATACTTAGTTCCGCTGACGTTTTCAAAGAGGCTGACCTTATAATCCCCATTTCCGTCGCTGAGCGGAAGCACTTCCCACTGGCCCGGGATCACATTGTAGGTATAGGTCACCAGAGGTCCCTTGACCTGGGCCTTCAGCTTCTGAGCAGTCTGGCCGGTGAACTTCACCATGATGTAACCGTCCTTTGTATTGGAATAGTCGATGATGGCCCGGTCGTTGGACTTCACCAGTGTTCCGCTGGCTTCCACGTCCTTCATGGCCTTCACGATCACATCGGGAACCGCCGCCGGCGCCGCAGCCAGAGCAACCGCTTCCTCTTCGATGATGACCTCTTCCACGAAAACTTCATCGCCATATCCCACATTGTTTACTTCCGGAAGTTCCGAGGGAGTTCCGCAGGAAGACAACATCCCCATCATCAGGATACCTATAATCAATGTCCGAACGCCTGTATTACGTTTCATAAAAAAACTCCTTTTTCACCCAATACTCTATCGTATTTTATGGT
>JAFOGM010000086.1 GCA_017386805.1 Bacillota bacterium | reverse complement strand
TTCTCTTCCGCCATTTAGGGGATTCAATCCCTTGCTTCGTCTGAAGCAGCAACATTGGAATCTATTGTTAAATTCTCTCTATGAAGCGACGGAAGCGGAAGCTGTGTTGATGTGGATGGGCCGTGAACAGATGGATCGGTTTCCTTATGAATCGATTGATGCAATACAGTGCATTTATATCAAACCGGAAGAGCTTAGCGAAAGAGAGGAGCTTCGATGGAATCACATGAAGTATGGGATGGAATATGAATTAAAAAATCTTCATCATGTGGAGCTCAAAATGGTGGATTCCTGGTTCGAAGCGATGGAGGTTATTCAAAAACATGGACGGAACATGGCAGGATTTGAGGGATAAGGTCGATTATACGAATTTACTTCGGCTATGTCAGCAGAGAATTTTGGTAAGTACAGACGAATTGACCGATGAAAAAGCGTTGAAAGAAATCGAGTCTGTGGTTCTGAAAGCGGAATCTGTCCGGAACTGTACCCATGAAGATAAGGGAAAGTTGATTCGTCGTTTGTTTTATCATCTGCGTCGGACACTGGATTTTCTGACTCCATATGCAGAGGATCCGGCCGTGACGGAAATCATGGTCAATGGACCGGAACGGATCTTTGTGGAACGGGATGGTGAAATGATCCGTCTGGAGGAATGCTTTGATTCCACGGAACAATTGGAACAGATGATTCGAAGGATCGGTGCCGGCGTCCATCGGGAAATCAACGAAGCGAATCCGATTTTAGATGCCAGATTGGAAGATGGATCCCGTGTCAGCGCTGTTTACAAAAACATTGCTTTGGGAGGACCGATCCTGACCATACGGAAGTTTCCTGAGACACATCTTTCCATGGATGACCTGATTCGTTGGGGAACGATCACGGAAGAAGCGGCTTCCTTCCTGAAAGAATTGGTGATCTCCGGATACAATATCTTTCTCAGCGGACGTACCAATTCAGGAAAAACCACGATGCTGAGTGTTCTGATGCAGTACATTCCAGAGGAGGAACGGTTGATCATCATTGAAGATTCTGCAGAGTTGCAGTTAGAAAGCAGGAAACGAAATGTGGTCCGCATGGAGACCCGAAGCGCCAATGTCCAGGGGAAAGGACAGGTCACCATTGGGGATTTGATCCGTGCTTCGTTGCGAATGAGGCCTGATCGGATCATTGTGGGAGAAGTACGGGGAGGGGAGATCGTGGACATGATCGGTGCCATGCAAACCGGTCATGGCGGTTCTCTTTCTACTGGCCATGGGAATTCACCGGCAGGGATGCTGAGGCGAATGGAAGCTATGTTTCTGACGGCTGTGGACTACCCGGTAGACTCGATTCGGGCTCAAATTTCTGAGGCGGTGGATATCATCATACACATGGATCGTCTTTGGGACCGTTCCCGGCGTGTCATGGAAATCACGGAGGTATTGCCATGCGAACATGGAGAAATCACATTGAATCCTTTGTTTTGTTTCAAGCCGGGAAAGGGATTGGTTTCTGTAGGAAGTGGATTGCTTCGAAAAGAAAAACTGCAGATACGGCAACACTATACGGAAACTATCAATGGGGGCTAAGAGAGAAAAAATGGTACTTTACAGCCTCAGTAATTCTGTTTTGGGTGTCGGGGTGGCTGTTCTATCATCACTGGCTTGGCGCGGCGATTTCCGGCCTTCTCAGCGTTCCTTTTCAGAGGGTATACGCGATGTACGGTCTGGAACGACAGAGGACACAGGGGTATCTGGAAGTCAGGGATATGCTGTACATTCTTTCCGGAAGCTTTGCTTCCGGGAGAGGGTTAAAAGAGGGAATCAGAGATTGCTGCAGGATGCTTGAAAATGCCCATGGAGAGCGAAGTCTTTTTCTGAAAAATGTAAAATACATGCTGCGTTCCATGGAAGAAGGAAACGTGTCAGAAAGGGATCTGTTTTCAGCATTTGTGAAAGCCAGCGGATTTCCGGAATTGCAGCAGATGGCTGCGATATATAGTCTCTGTATCCAAACGGGAGGAAATCTTCCCAAAGCTATGATCGAAACATCGGACTCCATGCTGCGGAAACTTCAGCTATGGCAGGAAATCCGGTCGAGAACTTCTCAGAAACGTCTGGAATTTATCATTATGACGATGATCGTTCCGCTGCTTCTTTTCTCTGTAAATAGGACTTCCGATTATTTTTCACCGTTGTATGAAACTGTACAAGGACGGGCTTTAATGACGCTGATCTATGGGGGTGTAATTGCGGCATTTCTTTGGAGTACCTGGATTTTGGAGCGGGGAAAGGAATGAGATGGATAAGGGGAAAGGAAAAGAGCGATGGATGAGGATCAGGACGTGGATCTGCGGAAGTCACCAACAATGGTATCAGCGCCTTCTTCCGATTTACGGAGGCTGGCAGAAACGACAACTGGAGGCCAGGATACTGAAGGAACAAAAGCGGGTTTTATATCGAGTGGGAATTTGCGGTCTGGGTATTCTGTTCTGTTTGGGAAGTTTGACGTTTACTTTTGTGACGGAGAGGATGCAAAAAGGCACTTTCGAGGATCTGTACTTGCAGGATGGCGGCCAATATGTTCTGGAATATGGTGGCGGCAGAACAGAATTGATCCTGGATTCTATGACGGATTCTGCAGAAGAACAGAGATCACCTGAGGAAATATTCGACGAAGCCAGGCGTCAGATTTCCCGGGAAATGCTGGGAGAAAATCCGGATTGGAACCATGTTTCCGGGGCTTTGTATTTCCCAAAGTCGGTTTCTTCCGGTGTTTCTGTAAGATACGAAACCAGTGATCCTGACAGAATTT
>JAFOGM010000085.1 GCA_017386805.1 Bacillota bacterium | reverse complement strand
TTCATGTTCGATGTCACTGAAGTCCAGAAGTCCTTTTTCCCGTTTCTTTTCCTTGTAGATCTGGTCGAACCGCTCCGTCAGCCGGTACAGTTCTTCCGCTGCCCAGGCGGTATCGTTCATGGCCTCCACCTGCTGGTGGATGTCATCCTCACCATAGGTCTTCCAGGCCTGATTCCACAATTCTTTTCCCCGGTCCCGAAGGGCGGTGATTTCTTCCTTTACCTCTGCATAGGTTTCTTTATCCGCCTTTCCTGCAGTGAACACGGAGAACTTTACTATGTCTCCGGCTTCCACCCCGTCCAGATCGGCCTTGGCCTTGGGAAGGAGCGTTTCCAGCCCCTCTTCTTCCACCCGGTCATAGACTCTGCGGAAATACGCCCGGGACAGTTCCAGGAGCTGTTCTTTCTGGGCGCAGCGATAGGCCCAGGCCTGAGATGTCCGGAAGGTCTCTTCATCGGCCTTCAGATCCTCTGCAGCTTGTTTCAGCCAGGGGAAGGGCTCCGGCATACTCTGTATGAAATTATGGACATAGGAAATCATATCCTTAACATCCTGTTCGCTCTTACCGGTGGCGTACCAGTCCAAAAAGCGCAGGAATTCCGGACGCTTTTCCTCAAATTCTTCTGTAAACAGCTGATCCATGGCCTTTCCCTGAAGGATGGCCTTCTGCCCTTCGTCACAAATGCGGAAGTTGGGTTCCGCATCGATCAGGTAGAAATAGCGGCGGATCACTTCCATGGCAAAGGCGTGGAAGGTGCTGATATTGGCCTTGTGCATGGTGTTCAGCTGGCCGCGGAGAAACCGGCGCTTTTCCTCGTCACAGCTTTCCTGTTCCATTTCTTTCTGCAGCGCCGCAGCGATTTTCTCCCGCATTTCCGCGGCTGCCGCGTTGGAGAAGGTCACGATCAGCATTTCCGTCAGCTGGATCTGATCTTCCAGGAGAAGACCCTTGATGCGCTCCACCAGGACCGCTGTTTTCCCGGAACCGGCTGCAGCAGAAACCAGAAGGTTGTTCCCTCTGTCCGATATGGCTTCCTGTTGTTTTTCACTCCACTGCATCGCAGTTCCTCCCATTTCACGTAAATTCTGCTCAATATTATAACACACTTTTTGACCATTCAGGCTTTATTCGGGGAGAATTGTGGTATATAATATAACGAGCGGCCAAAAGGCCGCCTTTGAAGATCGATATGAGGTAAATCACTATGAAAAAAAATACAATGTTAATGATCCTGGACGGCTACGGTCTGGCAGTTCCCTCCGAAGGAAATGCTATTGCTCTGGCCAAGACACCGAATCTGGATCGTCTGTTCCAGGAATATCCCCATTCTCAGCTGGGAGCCAGCGGTCTGTCCGTAGGTCTTCCCGACGGTCAGATGGGGAACTCCGAAGTTGGCCACCTGAACATCGGTGCCGGCCGCGTCGTTTACCAGGAACTGACCAAGATCACCAAGGCCATCAACGAAGGCCGCTTCTTTGAAAACGAAGCCCTGTCCGATGCCATGGACCACGTTCTGGAAAATGACAGTGCCCTGCATCTGTGCGGTCTGCTGTCCGACGGCGGCGTACACAGCCACCTGACCCACCTGTTCGCGCTCATCGATATGGCGAAGCAGAAAGGGGTTTCCGAAGTTTACGTTCACGCCCTGCTGGACGGTCGTGACGTTCCTCCCTGCTGCGCCAAGACCTACGTGGAACAGCTGGAAGACTATATGAAGGAAGCTGGCGTTGGTACCATTGCTACCATCACCGGCCGCTACTACGCGATGGACCGCGACAACCGTTGGGAACGTGTAGTCTTAGCCTACGACGCTCTCACTCTGGGCGAAGGCGAAACTGCAGAATCTGCCTGCGAAGCGGTGGATAAGGCCTACACCCGCGAAGAAAAGGACGAATTCGTACGTCCTACCGTGATCCTGAAGGACGGTGCTCCCGTGGCAACCGTCAACGACGGCGACGCTTTCGTCTTCTTCAACTATCGTCCCGACCGCGCCCGCGAAATCACCAGATGCTTCGTAGACGACAACTTTAGCGGTTTCGAACGCAAGAAGACCGTGGATGATCTAATGTATATCTGCTTCACTCAGTACGATGCCACCATGCCCAACGTGAAGGTTGCCTTCCCGCCCCAGTCTCTGGATAACACCCTGGGTCAGTACCTGGCTGCCAACGGTAAGAAGCAGCTGCGCATCGCAGAAACCGAAAAGTACGCTCACGTGACCTTCTTCTTCAACGGCGGCGTGGAAGCTCCCAACGAAGGCGAAGACCGCATCTTAGTGCCTTCTCCGAAGGTTGCCACCTACGACTTACAGCCGGAAATGAGCGCCTACGAAGTCACCGACCGCGTTCTGGAACAGATCGCAGCGGAAACCTACGACACCATCATCCTGAACTTCGCTAACTGCGACATGGTTGGCCACACCGGTGTTCTGTCCGCGGCAATCGCTTCTGTGGAAGC
>JAFOGM010000084.1 GCA_017386805.1 Bacillota bacterium | reverse complement strand
TCGCCGATGGCGTGAACGGACAGCTGGCACTGGTGTTCTTTGCAATAAGCCAGCGCTTCCAGAATTTCCTCATCGGTGCAGACGGGAGCACCGTAGTTATCGGTACCGGGATAGGCTTCGTGGAACCAGGCTGTCTTTCCGCCCACGCTGCCGTCGCCTAAGAGTTTGATCCCGCACATGCGGATCTGGTTTTCCGGGCTCATGGTTTCTTCGTTTAAAATGAAGTTCGGGTTTTCCTTGGCTAAGGCCAGATGATAGTAGTAGCCGACTTTGGTTTTGAAGCCCTGTTCGATGGCTTTGCTGAAGGCTTTGTTATAATCAAGACCTCGTTCACCGCCCATGTCGCTGACGGTGGTAACGCCCTGGGAAGCCAGGAGATGACCGTAGGTCACCAGATTGTTGGCGGTGGCTTCGGCAGTCACGACGGGAAGGATGACCTTGGCGTCGGTTGCCGCATTTTCGTATAAGATTCCGTTGGGCTGGCCGTTTTCGTCGCGGCCGATCTTACCGCCTACCGGGTCGGGAGTCTCAGAAGTGATGTTCAGAAGCTCCAGCGCTTTGGAGTTTACAGAGCAGACGTGACCGCAGGTGCGGAAGATCATTACCGCAGTGTCGGTGACTGCCTGATCCAGGTCGTATCTGGTGGGAGTCCGCAGTTCTGCCAGCTTTCCTTCTTCATAGCCCCAGCCGTAGACCGGGATGTCCGGGCCTTGCTCTTCACGAATACGGCGGATTTGGGGGATCAGCTCTTCGATGGAGTTGATGTTAGGCGGAAGCACCAGAAGGGACTTCTGATAGTTGGCCATTTTCAGGCAGTGCTGGTGGCTGTCTACAAAGCCGGGAACCACGCAGCGGCCTTCCAGATCCACGAGACTTGCAGCTTCTCCCATGGCAGCTTCCGAAGTTTTTCCGGTCCAGAGAATCTTACCGTCTTTCACAGCCATAGCTTCCACGAAGGGGGCAGCATCGTCTGAAGTAAAGATTTTTCCGTTGATATATAAAGTGTCGTAAAGCATCGTTATGACCTCCTTATTATTTTAACCTTATCACTCGCAGGGAAGACTGTCAAAACAAATTGAAGCAAAGATTTTTTGTAATGTAAAAATTACGAGAAACCTGTAAATGCTATATAGGAAACCGCCCAAAAGTATGGTAAACTTATCATGGAAAATTTTGTGTATATGGAAGATAAGATGCAGAGTGTTTCTGCAGGAAAGAGAGTAGAAAATGAGAAAGACAAAGATCGTATGTACCATTGGTCCGGCCAGCGATACACGCCAGGTGCTGACCAGAATGATCGAAAATGGAATGAATGTGGCTCGTTTGAACTTTTCCCACGGGGAACATGCGGATCATAAGGCGAAGATCGACCTGATCAAAGAGATCCGTGGAGAACTGGGAGCTCACGTAGCCATCATGTTAGATACCAAGGGACCGGAAATCCGTACCGGACGTTTCAGTAAGCCGGAAGTACAGCTGGTTGTGGGCCAGGAATACACCCTGACCACCGAAGATATCGAAGGTGAT
>JAFOGM010000083.1 GCA_017386805.1 Bacillota bacterium | reverse complement strand
GCAGAGCACAACGGCGAATTTTCTGAACAGGGGTGTTTTTCTGGAAGTTGACTTCATAAGATAAAACTCCTTTCGGGGATGTAAAGTATTCACTGGTTTAAGGTACATTATAACGTAAAATCCGTTGAAAATCCAATGTTGCCGTGATATAATTATAAAGTTTTAGAGATGCATAACTTGGCCGAAGGACGAGAATCGTCCGAGGCATTTGGATAAAGAAAGAGAGAGGAAAAATCTCATGGCACATCAGAAAATTATCAATATCGCGGTGATTGCCCACGTTGACGCCGGTAAGTCTACTTTGGTAGACGCCTTCCTGGCGCAGGGCGGGATCTTCCGTGAAAATGAAGAAATGGCCGATTGCGTTATGGACAGCGATGATATCGAACGTGAACGCGGAATCACCATTTACTCCAAGAACTGTTCCGTTATGTACAACGATGTAAAGATCAACATCGTAGATACTCCGGGACACGCTGACTTCTCTTCTGAAGTAGAACGTATTATGAAAACAGTAGACACTGTGATCCTGCTGGTGGACTCCAGCGAAGGTCCGATGCCCCAGACCCGCTTCGTTCTGAAGAAGTCTCTGGAACAGGGCCTGAATCCGATCCTGCTGATCAACAAGATCGATAAGAAAGATGCCAGAATCGACGAAGTTGTGGATGAAGTTTACGAATTGTTCATGGACCTGGATGCCAACGACGAACAGCTGGACTTCCCCATTCTGTACGGAATCGCTCGTCAGGGGATCGTCGTTCGTGACCCTGCAGAAGTACAGGGAATTGAAATCGGTGTGGGCGACGCGAAAGTCAAGAAGAGCGCTGCTGGTCAGAACGGTATGACCATTGCGCCTCTGTTCGAAACCATCATCGATCACGTACCGTCCTATCCCGATCTGGAAGAAGAACCGCTGCAGTTCCAGGTTTCCACTCTGGGTTATGACGATTACATCGGCCGTCTGGGTATCGGCCGCATCACCAAGGGTAAGATCCGCACCGGCCAGACCGTGGCTGTTGCCAAGGGCGACGGTTCCATCGTACAGAGAAAAATCAATCAGGTCTTCGTTTACAGAGGCCTGAAGAGAACTCTGGTGGAAGAAGCAGTCAGCGGCGACATCGTTGTGGTTTCCGGTATTGCGGATATCTCCATCGGTGAAACCATCTGTGATCCTGCAGATCCCCAGCCCATGGAAATGATCCACATCGAAGAACCGACCCTGTCCATGAACTTCATGGTCAACAAGTCTCCCTTCGCAGGAAAATCCGGAAAGTACGTGACCTCCCGTCACATCAAGGAACGTCTGGAAAAGGAACTGGAAGTCAACGTTGGTCTTCTGGTGGAAGAAACCGATTCTACCGACAGCTTCAAGGTATCCGGTCGAGGCGAACTGCATCTGTCCATCCTGATCGAGAATATGCGTCGTGAAGGCTACGAACTGGCAGTTTCCAAGCCGGAAGTTATCATGCACCGCGACGAAAACGGAACCAAGCTGGAACCCATCGAAGAGGTTGTGATCTCTGTTCCCGATGAATATGCAGGTACTGTTATCTCCAAGCTGAATCTAAGAAAGGGTCTCATGAAGCAGATGTCCGGCGAAAATGGTTACTCCCGTCTGGAATATCTGGTTCCCACCCGTGGTCTTCTGGGCTATCGTTCTGAATTCATCAACGATACCCGCGGTGAAGGCTCCATGGTTCGCAGATTCGACAGCTTCGATGAATACAAGGGCGAAATCCCTCAGCGTACCAATGGTGTGGCAATCGCTCAGGAAGAAGGCGTTTGTACCGGTTACGCTCTGTTCAACATCCAGGAACGTGTTCAGATGTTCGTAGAACCCGGTGTAAAGGTATACGAAGGTATGATCGTCGGCATGAACAGCCGTAACGATGACATGGTTGTAAATCCCTGCAAGGCAAAGAAAGCAACCAACATGCGAGCTGCCGGAAGTGACGATGCCATCAAGCTGACTCCTGCCCGCATCTTTACTCTGGAAGAAGCGCTGGAATTCATCAACGACGATGAACTGGTGGAAATCACTCCCGATGACATTCGTCTGAGAAAGAAGCTGCTTCACGAACTGGAACGCAGACGCTCCGGAAGATACTAAAAAGTACAGACAGAGGCATTTGACCTCTGTCTGTACTTTTATAAATGAAAATACTTGCAAAGAAAGATAATTAACAGTATACTATTTGTAAAGGGTGCTACCTGTAAACGGTTGGCCCAAGATAAACGAT
>JAFOGM010000082.1 GCA_017386805.1 Bacillota bacterium | reverse complement strand
TTCTTCACCAGTTCACGGATTTGTCGCTCCGTCATGCGTTTTCCCTGAAGGGATAAGAACAGCGCATCCTTATTTTCCTCATCCAGAGTGTCTTCCGACGGACGTTCCAAATCCAGATAGTCCTGTAAGGCCTTAATGGTGGTCTTATTCAGAGGCATAGTGGATTCCTTCCCTCGCTTACGGTAAATGATGAATTCACCGCGGGAGAAATTAAAAGAACTTACATTTAACTGCTGGAGTTCCGAAAGACGCAGACCATAAGTCACAAAGTACATTAAAATACATTTGTCGCGATACTTCGTCTTCTCCCAATAGGTCCGTTCGTGCTTCGTCAGACCTTCTCCTGTGGTAACGGCATCCAGCATCCGCATGACTTCGTCATCCTGCAGTGCCTTGATCTGTCGTTCTCCGGGCTTTGGCAACCGGATGGGGTCAAACCCATCCGTGATGTTTTTCTCCACGATCCCGCTTCGATACAGGTACTTGAACAGCACTGAAACCGAAGAGCGCTTACGCGCCAGAGATTTGTTGGAGTTTTCATAGATGTAAACCGCTTTCTCGGTTTCTTTCTTATAACGTCGGCAATAATCCAGAAACAGATTGACATCCACCGATGTGATATCGCGAAATTCAGCTTCTGTGATCTCCTTTGTGGAACTTGCTTTTGTCAGATCCGTTTCATCGATCAAATATTGACAGAAGAACCGGATATCCTGAAGATAACCTCGTCGGGACATAGGAAGCAAATTTCCGCGCAGATAAGAAAAATAACCTCTCATCCAGGAAGGAAGCTGTTTTTGTAAGGCTTCACATTCCTCGATGATATGATTTTCTTTCATGACCACATTGTCCGGTTTGTCACTTTTATTGTGAATATGAAGTTGTTTCTTGTCGGTATCATTCACCGCACAATGCCTCCTTCACATAGGTGAACACAGGTTCCATGTTCTCTTCAAAGGATACCTTTTCAGAAAAACAGAACCACTTCATGGTTTCATATCGTTTGAACCAGGTCAATTGGCGCTTTGCGTAATGGCGGGTATTTTTCTTCACCAGATCGACTGCTTCTTCCAGGCTGTATTCTCCGTGAAGATAGCCGATGATTTCTTTATAACCGATTCCCTTCATGGAAATGTGCTCTTCCGCCAGACCCAGATCCAATAAACGTTTGACTTCTTCCAAAAGACCAGCTTCCATTAACAGATCTACACGTCGATTGATACGATCATACAATTCTGCCCGATCGCGTTCCAAACCAATCAGAATCACATCGTAATCTTTTGTGGGTTGGAAGGATTCGGAGAACTCTTTCACTCTCCCCTGTCCTTCCTTCAGAATCTCAAGAGCACGGATGATCTTCTTTTCATTGTTGGGATGAATGCGTTCCGCAGCAGCCGGATCTTTTTCCGCCAGCATTTTGTGAAGGACCTCACTTCCATCACGCTTTGCCAATTCTTCCAGCTCCCTGCGGTATTCTTTATCGCCGGGTGGTGCAGAAAAGTCCATATCGTAGATCAAAGAGTTCACATATAATCCCGTCCCGCCGGAAATAATGGGAACTTTTCCCCGGGAAAAGACATCTTCAATGGCGGCTTTCGCCATGGGCTGATATTCCGCCACAGAAAACGGACTGGAAGGATCGATCACATCCACCAGATGATGAACGGCTCTCGCCTGTTCTTCCGGTGTGGGTTTCGCACTTCCGATGTCCATATATTTATAAATTTGCATGGAATCCGCGGAAACCACTTCCCCAGCGAAGCGGGTTGCCAGCTGAATGGCAGTTTCCGTTTTTCCAACGGCCGTAGGACCGGCCACGATCAAAAGTTTTCGTTTCATACGCGTTTGAACATCTTTTCGATTTCGTATTTCGAGAATTTGATAAATGTGGGACGTCCATGGGGGCAGGAGAATGGATTTTCCATGGTGGAAAGCTGAGCCAAAAGGCTCTTGATTTCCTCTGGTTCCAGGGCGTCATTGGCTTCGATGGCCTGTTTACAGGAACGCATGAGGATCTGATGAATGCGCTTCTGGTCTTTCATGCGGAAGCCTTCTTCGATGTTATCAAAGAAGTAATCCAGGAAGTCTCCCGCTTCGCTTTGATCCATCATCAGCGGAATCGCTTTGATTACATAAGATCGCTGACCGAATTCTTCCACGGTAAAACCATACCCGCGGAGAACATCCAGCCACTGTCCGGCAAGCGCCTGAATGGCAGGTGTCACTTCCTTAACGATAGGGATCATCAGCATCTGCGCCGGCTTTTCTTCCATTTCATACTGTGCCAGAAGCTGTTCGTAGAATACACGCTCATGAGCAGCATGCTGGTCGATCAGATAGAAGAACTGACCATCTGTCGCAGAAATATACGTATTGAACAGCGTTCCAGTCACCTTCAGTTTGGTGAAGTCCATCTTCACCACAGGTTCTTTTGTCACCTGAGCAACCGGTTTGTCAACCGGAACTTCCTGCTTCACTGGAGCCGGAGCATAGACTGCGGGTTCCTCGTGAACCTTTGTGACAGGTGGTTTTTCCTTCTGTAAGGATTGTTCCTGACGCATAGTTTTCAATAACTGTTTTATGTCAACTTTATCTTCTTTTTCAGGAAGCTTGACAGTCTCTGTGGGTTCCACAACAGGCTTTGCAGCAGGTCGATCCAGAATCGTTACCGTCTTCGGACGAAGTTGTTCTTTCAGAACTTCCTTCTTCTCGGCAGCCTTGATCACCTCAGTTTTTAAAACATGAGGTGTGGCAGTTTTTGAATCATTCAAAGACAGCTGCTGTTGCTTTTCCTGTTCAATCTTCCGTACTTCCTTCATTTCCGGTCTTGTGAACAGTTTTTCTGCTTTCAGCTGATCCGCTTTTACTTCAGGAATGGCCTGTTTGGTGTTCAGATGAGTTCTCAGCGTGGAATGAACAAAGTCTAAAACTGCCAGTTCATCATCAAATCGAACCTCTTTTTTATTTGGATGAATATTAACATCCAGAGTTTCCGGATTTACATATAAAAACAGATATGCTACTGGATATCGACCATCAAACAGTTTATCTTTATAAGCCATGGCGATGGCTTTTTCCATCATACGACTCTGAATATAGCGTCCATTGACAAAGAAAATCTGCTGTTTTCGATTTGTTTTACTGTAGGATGGATCAGAAATGTACCCTTCCAGGAACATGGATCCATTGTCCGCAGAAATCGGAAGCAATTTTTGACCAGTTTCCTTACTGTAGATAGTCAGAATATTATTGTACATCTGTCCGCCGCCGGGGGTATTGAACAGAATATTCCCGTTGTTGATCATGCGAATGCGAATCTTAGAATAAGCCAAAGCCATCTTGGATACGAAATCGATGATCAAAGAACTTTCCGTATTGTCCCCTTTCAGGAACTTCAAACGTGCAGGAACATTGTAAAACAGACTGGTGACGATGATGGTCGTACCATCGGGACAACCCGTATCGGTCTGTTCCATCACTTCACCGCCCTGTAAACGTACCTTCACACCAGCTTTGGCAGCAGCCGGTTTTGTGATCATCTCCACCTGCGATACAGCTGCGATGCTGGCAAGCGCTTCGCCGCGGAAACCTAAAGTGTTGATGGTATCCAGGTCTTCCGCCGTCTCGATCTTCGAAGTGGCGTGACGCTGGAACGCTAACATGACCTGGTCTTTTGCGATCCCGCAGCCGTCATCAGTGATTCGGATATAGGACTTCCCGCCGTTGCGGATTTCCACAGTAATGGAAGTAGCTCCGGCGTCGATGGCGTTCTCCATCAATTCCTTAACAATGGAAAGCGGACGGTCCACCACTTCGCCGGCAGCGATTTTATCCGATACATGTTTCGGTAAGGCATGGATTTGAGGAAGATTCATTTCACTCATAATGTTTCCGTCTCTTTCTGCAGTTCTTCCAGGATTTCAAAGGCCTTGGAAGGAGTAATTTCCATCAGATTCAACTCCCGGATCCTCTGGATCACAGGACTTGCAGCGAAGTCCCAAAGGGATACCTGCATGGGGGAAGCTGTATTCTCAACAGTCTTCTTTTCTTTCGCTTTGGAAACTTCCGGCGCAGCCGGGGTTGCCTCAGTCACAGGCGCAGTTCGATCCAGGTGGATCTGAGCACCGCTGTTTTCCAGAGTGGCGAGTTTATGTTCAGCAGCTTCCAGAAGGCTTTCCGGAACGCCTGCCAGACGGGCCACGTGGATCCCGTAACTGCGGCTGGCGCTTCCTTCCACGATGCGGTGAAGGAAGACCACGTTTCCGTTTTCATCGCTAACATCCACATTCAGATTCTTTACGCCGGGAATGGTATCTTCCAGAACGGTAAGTTCATGATAATGGGTCGCAAATAACGTACGGATCCGACAATTCTGTGTGCACAAATGTTCCAACACGGCCCAGGCAATGGATAAACCATCGTAGGTACTGGTCCCACGGCCAATTTCATCCAGGATCACCAGGGATTTTTCGGTGGCAGTATTTAAGATATAAGCCAGTTCGCTCATTTCCACGAAGAAGGTACTCTGGCCCTGAGACAGGTTATCCGAAGCCCCGATTCGGGTGTAGATGCGGTCAACAAGACCGATGGACGCCTGTTCTGCAGGTACGAAGCAGCCTGCCTGCGCCATGAGAACGATCAGTGCCGTCTGACGCATATAGGTGGATTTCCCGGCCATGTTGGGACCGGTGATCAGCAGCATAGAACTGTCAAATCCATTCAGGTAGGTATCATTGGAAACAAACATACCGTCGGAGATCATTTGTTCGATGACCGGATGACGGCCACGTACGATTTGAATTTCACGGCTGTTGTTGACTTCAGGTTTCACATATCCCAAACGGGAAGATACTTCCGCAAAGGAAGTCAGAACGTCCAGTTCCGCCACAATAGAGGAAGTCTTCTGGATTCTGGGGATCATCTCCTGGATCTGATGACGAAGTTCAGAGAACAGGTCGTATTCCATCTGGTTGATCTTCGCTTCTGCATTCAGAACGGTAGATTCCACTTCCTTCAGTTCCGGAGTGATGAAACGTTCACAGTTGACCAGCGTCTGCTTACGAATATAGTTATCGGGAATCAGATCGTAGTAGGACTTGGTAACTTCGATATAATAGCCAAAGACCTTGTTGTACCCTACTTTCAAATTTTTGATTCCGGTACGTTCACGTTCACTGCCTTCCAGACCGGCGATCCAGATCTGACCGTCGCGGATAGAATCCTTCAGCTGATCCAGTTCTTCCGAATATCCCGGACGGATCAGTCCGCCTTCACGAACGGAGAACGGCGGTTCTTCCACGATGGCAGCTTCGATCTTTTCATAGATCTCATCCAGCGGATCCAGGTTCTGTTCCATTTCCTCTAACAAAGCAGTATGAGAAACATCGGAAAGACAAGCTTTGATTTCCGGAAGCATGTAAACAGAATTCTTCAGGGCAACCAAATCTTTCCCGTTGGCATTTCCGCAGGCTACACGACCGGACAGTCGTTCCAGGTCGTAAATTTCCTTCAGAGCCTCTTTTAACTGATTTCTGGTCAGGACATCGTTGACCAGAGTTTCCACAGCGTCAAGGCGTTTCTGGATGTCAGAAAGCGTATTCAGAGGTTCTCTCAGCCACTGCTTCATCTTACGGGAACCCATAGCAGTGTGAGTCTTATCCAAAACTCCCAGCAAGGAACCCTGTACTTTCTTTTCGAAGAGCGTTTCAGTCAGTTCCAGATTTTTGATGGTAGCCTTATCTAAAGACATCTGACGACCAGTGTCGTAGATCTGTACTCTGCTTAAATGAGACAGGTCCTGTTTCTGTGTTTCAAATAAATAGGATAACAATGCACCCAGAGCCATGACGGTTTCCGAAGCACTGTCCAGTCCCAAACCGACCAGAGAGCCTGTTCCGAACTGACCGAGAACGATTTTTTCCACAGACTTTGCATCGTAGATACTGTCTGCTAAAAAGCTGGTATATGTATCCAGGTGGATCTGGATCTGATCCACGATGTCGTATTCTTCTGCCTGGGGATTCAGGATGATTTCCTTCGCCTTAATTCGAACCAGTTCGTTCAAAAGGCGTTCCTGAATGTCCTGACCGCTGATCTGGGTAGCATACAGTTCCCCGGTGGACAAGTCGCAGTAAGCCAGACCGGCACCTTCCTGCGCCATGTAGATTGAAGCCAGGTAGTTGTTTTCATTTTCAGAAAGCATGGTGGGGCTGATGACAGTACCGGGAGTCACGATTCGGATCACGTCACGTTTAACGATCCCTTTCGCTGTAGCCGGATCTTCCATCTGCTCGCAGATTGCCACCTTAAAGCCCTTTTCCACCAGTCGGCCGATATATGTGTCCGCAGCATGATAAGGAACGCCGCACATGGGTGCGCGTTCCGCTTCGCCGCAATTTTTACCTGTTAATGTAACTTCCATTGCCTTGGAGGCTACGATGGCGTCCTCGAAGAACATTTCGTAGAAATCCCCCAGACGGAAGAATAAAATGCAGTCCTTGTAGTTCTCTTTGATCTCCAGGTACTGCTTCATCATTGGTGTCAGTGCCATGAATATCCCTCACTAATCCAACATTTCGTGGGAGCTCGCAACAATGGTTTCTGCCAGAGCAGCCAGAGCATTGCGCGCTTCTTCATTATCGGAAGCCGGAGCACCTGCTTCAGGCTTCTTCAGGAACATCAAGTATTCGATATTTCCCTTAGCACCTTTTACAGGAGAGAAGTCCACGCCTTCGATGGTAAAGCCATTTTCCAGAGCGTAACCTCCTACATTTTTCAGAACCTGTAAATGGGTCTTTCGTTCACGAACGATGCCGTTCTTACCTACCTGTTCACGGCCTGCTTCAAACTGGGGCTTCACCAGACAAACCATTTCGGCCCCTTCTTTCATCAGGGTAAAGGCAACCGGGAAGACAAGCTTCAATGAAATGAAGGACACGTCGATGCTGACAAAATCCAAAGGTGCAATGGTCTCCGGATCCACGTAGCGGATATTGGTCTTTTCCATGTTGATGACACGTTCGTCGGTACGCAGCTTGTAATCCAGCTGACCGTAGCCCACATCCACCGCGTAAACCTGAGAAGCACCGTTCTGTAACATGCAATCGGTAAATCCGCCGTGGGATGCACCGATATCCATGCAGACACAGCCATCTAAAGTAATGGGGAAGGTCTTCATTGCCTTTTCCAGCTTTAAACCGCCGCGGCTCACATAGGGACAGGTATCCCCCTTTACAAAGATTTCCGCATCATCCGGAATCATATTTCCGGCTTTATCGCTGATCTGTCCATTGACGAAGACAAGGCCTGCCATAATGGCGGCCTTTGCCCGTTCTCTCGACTGGAAATAACCATCGTTTACTAATCTGATATCAAGACGTTCTTTATCTTTT
>JAFOGM010000081.1 GCA_017386805.1 Bacillota bacterium | reverse complement strand
GAGAGAAGTCCACGCCTTCGATGGTAAAGCCATTTTCCAGAGCGTAACCTCCTACATTTTTCAGAACCTGTAAATGGGTCTTTCGTTCACGAACAATACCGTTCTTACCTACCTGTTCGCGGCCTGCTTCAAACTGGGGCTTTACCAGACAAACCATTTCAGCCCCTTCTATCATCAGGGTAAAGGCAACCGGGAAGACCAGCTTTAAAGAGATGAAAGATACGTCGGTGCTGACAAAATCCAAGGGTGCAATGGTCTCCGGATCCACATAACGGATATTGGTCTTTTCCATGTTGATAACACGTTCATCGGTACGCAGCTTGTAATCCAGCTGACCGTAGCCCACGTCCACTGCGTAAACCTGAGAAGCACCATTCTGTAACATGCAATCGGTAAATCCACCGTGGGATGCACCGATATCCATGCAGACACAGCCATCTAAAGTGATGGGGAAGGTCTTCATTGCCTTTTCCAGCTTTAAACCACCGCGGCTCACATAGGGACAGGTATCTCCCTTTACAAAAATTTCAGCATCATCCGGGATCATATTGCCCGCTTTGTCGCTGATCTGTCCATTGACGAAGACAAGGCCTGCCATAATGGCGGCCTTTGCCCGTTCTCTCGACTGGAAATAACCATCGTTTACTAATCTGATATCAAGACGTTCTTTATCTTTTGCCAAGGAAGTCTTCCACCCTTTCTGCAATGCCTTCAGCATCGATTTTATATTTCTTCATTAACTGTGCAGTGGAACCGTGTCGTACGAATTCATCGAGCCAGGAGATCTTCATGAACGGATTGTGCATTCCGTTCTTTGTGAGAAGATCGTTGACCAGAGAACCGTAACCGCCCACTTCGGTGTTATCTTCCAGTGTCACCACCGGAATTCCGTCGCTCAGCCATGACGTATATACTTCTTCTTTCAGCGGTTTTACAAACCGTGCGTTGATGACAGTTGTCTGGATTCCGCGCTGTTCCAGTAATTCCGCAGCCTTCACAGCTTCGCCGGTCATTTTCCCTGCAGCAAGCAGCGCTACAGCGCTTCCATGACGCAGGATCTGCGGTTCGCCCGTGGAAAATGCGGTGGAGTATTCCGGTTCCACGTCCACAGGCTCAGCCTCCCCTCTGGGGAAGCGAATGGCACAGGGGCCATCCAATGTCAGAGCAAATTCCATCATCTGTTCCAGCTCACGTCCATCCTTTGGAGCAAGGATCGTCATGTTGGGCATCAGAGACAGATAGGACAAATCGAAGTGTCCGTGATGGGTTTCACCATCGTTTCCAACGTTTCCGGCACGGTCAATAGCGAAAATTACAGGGAGATTCTGCATACAGATATCAATGAGGATCTCATCAAAAGCTCTCTGTAAGAAGGTACTGTAAATGGCCACTACGGGACGCATTCCATCCAAAGCCAAGCCAGCCGCAAAGGAAACCGCATGCTGTTCCGCGATCCCTACGTCAAAGGTACGCTTGGGATACTTTTTCGCCATGGTTTCCAGGCCGGTTGCCTCTACCATAGCCGCACTGATGGAAACCACGCGGGGATCTTTATCCGCCAAATCCAGCATTTTCTTTCCAAAAATAGAGGAATAGCTGGGGTATTTTGCTTCCTTCAGCACCTTTCCGGTGGTGATATCAAAGGGACTGATTCCATGGAATTTATCGGGATTCTGTTCTGCATTCCGATAACCCTTTCCCTTCTTCGTAACAACATGAACCAGAACGGGCTGTTCCATGGTCTTTACAAGACTCAGGATTTCGATCAGATCATGAAGATTGTGACCGTCAATGGGGCCAAAATACTTAAAGCCCATTTCTTCGAAAATCGCACCATCCACAATGGCGTATTTCAAAGAGTCTCTCAGATGTTCCACACTGGTGTACAATTCTTCCCCGATCTTCGGGATATTCTTCAGCGTAGTTTTCATCTTTTTCTTGAAATCCAGGTACTTTGTGGAGGTACGCAGATTTTTCAAATGATCCGACATACCGCCTACGTTTTTCCCGATGGACATTTCGTTGTCATTTAAGATCACGATCATGGGCGATTTCGATTGGCCGGCACAGTTTAACGCTTCGTATGCTACGCCGCCAGTCAATGCACCGTCACCGATGACAGCAATCACTGCGTGATCCTCACCTTTCAGATCTCTCGCAGCAGCATAACCGGCAGCAGCAGAAATAGAAGTACTGCTGTGGCCGGAATCGAACATGTCGTGTTCGCTTTCACTTCTCTTGGGGAAACCACTGAGGCCGTCCAGCATGCGGACCGTTTTCAGTTCTTCCTTACGACCAGTGAGGATCTTATGAACATAGCTCTGATGTCCCACATCGAAGATGAACTTATCCTTCGGGCTGTCAAACACCTTATGAAGAGCTAGTGTCAATTCCACCACGCCAAGATTGGAGGCCAAGTGGCCTCCTGTTTTTGAGATCGTATTCAATAAATATTCCCGGATTTCGTAGGATAAAAGCTCTAGCTGCTTTTCATCCATGGCTTTTAAAGCCTCAGGAAACCCAGCATCATCCAATAAGTATTTCATATAGTATCTCTTTTCTAAAGATTGAATTCTAATGTAACTGATTTCTCAGCTGCTGGATCACGGCATGGAACACTTCCGCCTGATCATAGTACGGAGCGATGATTTCCTCTGCGCGGTCCAGGAGTTCGTTGGCACGGGCGATGGTTGCCTCGATGCCGTAAATGGACGCATACGTCGACTTGTTCAGCTTAGCGTCAGAACCTACAGGCTTTCCGATTACTTCCTCATCGCCGCAGACATCCAGATAATCGTCCACAATCTGGAACGCCAGGCCAAGAGCTTCCCCAAAGGTGCTCATAGCTTTTCGTTCTTCGAAGGAAATCCCAGCCAGAGATGCACCAGCCATGATAGCCG
>JAFOGM010000080.1 GCA_017386805.1 Bacillota bacterium | reverse complement strand
GATGACAATCGTTTTTTTCATCATATCATAGTCTTCCCCGATTTCCAACGATTCCTTGACCAGTTTTCCCATGTAAAAAACAGAACGATTGATGTAGTCGCTTAGATGATGAACCTGCATTTCAAGATCTAAAAGTTCACCACTGCTGAGGCGGACTTTGATATCCATGATGATCTCTTTTTCGCTGGCATACATTCGATAACTAAAAGGATTTTCGCAGTGAAGCCAGACGATGGGATCCTCTTCCTTTCGAAGGATGCGATTCAGCAGGGCAATTAGCGCAGCGTTGCTGGCCGCGGTGTTGCTTCCGTAGACAGCTTTGAACACCAGATCGTTGGTCAACGGTAAAAGTTTCGTCGTGATGGGTTGTGTATTGTGTAACATGATAAGCACCTCTCTATAAGATTTATGAAGCACGATATCGTTAAATGTAGTTCGAACTATAGTTATATCATAACATAAAAATGCTGAAAAGTGTTGAAATTTCAAGGCGCGTTCATGTACAAAATTTCGACAGATCGTGTCAAAATACGTCGAAATTTGTCGAATAGAAAAATTGTGAATTCGTAGTTCAAAGAGGAAATCCAGACTTGCTTTGAGGGTTTACGAAAAGATTTTGCTATGGTATAATCCAGTCAGCGGAACATGGAATGTCCGCGGACAATTGAATGAACATGGATCAGCCTGCCGTGGAGGCAGCTAAGAGGGAAGTCGGTGAAACTCCGGCACGGACCCGCCGCTGTAAGTGAAGAGCCCGTTTTCAAATGTCACTGGATCAAAGATCCGGGAAGACGAGAACGGACGACGACGCACAAGTCAGAAGACCTGCTTTTACATGTGAAATCGCATTGAAGGAAACACCAGTCGCGAGGTGAACGACAGGGGTGTTTTTTGCGTTATATTTTTTGTGTACGGCGAATTATCGGGCCGCTGCAGAGGGATCTGCGGCGGCCTTTTTGATTTGGTAAAGGAGGATACGGATGAAGAAATCTATGTGGAAACGAGCATTGGCGCTGGGGTTGACCGTATTGATGACAGTGACAGCTCTGCCGATCACGACTGCCCACGCGGCTAGCGGCTTAACGGCAGACGAAATCGATGAAGTGCTGAAGGATACGGCGAAGTATCTGTATCAGACGGTAGAGGAAGCGCAAGTAGGTTCCATCGGCGGTGAATGGGCTGTTATCGGGCTGGCCAGAAGCGGTTACGACGTTCCGGACGAATGGTTCGAAGCGTATTACGACAATCTGGAAGAATACACGATCAAAAAAGAAGGGGTTTTACATAAGAAAAAGTACACCGATTATTCCCGCGTGATCCTGGCCCTCAGCGCCATTGGAGGGGATCCCTCCGATGTGGCGGGCTATGATCTGATGGAACCGCTGGGTGACTTCGACAAGACCATCTGGCAGGGGATCAACGGCCCCATCTGGGCGCTGATTGCCTTAGACAGCAGGGACTATGACGTTCCGGTCAACGAAGCGGCGGCTGTTCAGGCAACCCGCGACGCATACATCGCGGAGATCCTGCGCCGACAGCTCTACGACGGCGGCTTCTCCCTGTCCGGCGGGAAGACCGAGGCGACGAAAAATGAGTCTGCCGACGCGGACATCACAGGAATGGCTCTCCAGGCCCTGGCGAAGTATCGCAGCAGAGAAGACGTGAAGGCAGCCATTGACAAAGCGCTGACTTGCCTTTCGAAAATGCAGGCATCTGACGGAGGTTTCTCCAGCTACAACACCTCCAACGTGGAAAGCGTTGTACAGGTCATCGTGGCGCTGAACGAACTGGGAATCCCACTGGATGATCCCCGTTTTGTGAAAAACGGCAATGGTCTGGTGGATAACATGCTGAGTTACTATGTGAAAGGAAACGGCTTCGTTCATACGCTGGATGGCGAAGGTGGTGCGGATCTCATGTCCACGGAACAGGCCTTCTATGGTCTGGTTTCCATTCAGAGAGCTATGGAGGGCGAAAATACCCTGTACGATATGACCGATGCCAAGGCACGAATTCGGATGGCGGGGAAAACAGAAACGGACGCTCCCCAGGGCCTGGCTGGAAAACATGAAGCTGTTAAAATTCAGCCGGTGATCGCAGTAAAGACTTTCAGCGACGTGAAGGATCACGAAAACCAGAAAGCCATCGAAGCGCTGGCTTCCCGAAACATCATCAGCGGAAAAGGTGAGGACAAGTTCGACCCCAACGCCACCATGACCAGAGCGGAATTTGCAGCCATCGTGGTGAACTCTCTGGGTCTGGAACTGCAGACAACGGATCAATTCATGGACGTACCGCAGAACAAGTGGTTCGCAGGGTTCGTGGGAGCGGCCAACGCTTACGGGATTGTCAGCGGTCGTTCTGAAAATACTTTCGATCCCAACGGAACCATTACGAAACAGGAAGCTGCGGCTATGGTGGTCAATGCGGCGAAGCTCTGCGGCCTGGATACGGAAATGACCGCTGCAGAAGCGCAGAATATTTTGAGCCAGTTCCCGGATTACACCAAGAGTGCGGCCTGGGCCAGAACCTTCCTGGGCTTCTGTTACGATCAGGATATCTTATCTCAGGACGACATGACCATGGAACCCACCAAAGCAGTGAAGCGTTGTGAAATCGCGGAAATGCTGTACCGCATGATGGACAGAGCGAAGCTGTTGTAGAGAGGAAAGTCAAAATGAAACAACATAGATTATTGGCGATTCTGCTGATCCTGCTTCTGATGCTGAGCTGTCTTTTTACCGGCTGCGGCGGCAGTGCGGAGAGTGAGATCCCTGCGTCAGATCCCCAGGGCAATCAGCAGGTCGAACAAATGGAACAGCTCGATCAAGCAGAGAAGACGGAACAGACCGAGCAGATCGAGCAGGATGTAACCCTGCCGGAGGAAGGTCAGAACGACGAAGCCGGTGATGTGAACTACTCTGAAACCCAGGGGATGGAGATCGATCCGGAGACAGGGAAGGACCAGTACCTGACCGATCCCGTTCCGGAGGGAAAGCCCATTCCGGTGGAACCGCAGCACGCTGTCGTTACCGATAAGCAGCTGACCTGCACATTGACCATCACCTGTAAGACGATCCTGGACAATATGGACGATCTGGACCCGGAAAAAATCGAACTGGTTCCGGAAGATGGGGTGATCCTGGCGGAAAAAACAGTGACCTTCTACGAAGGGGAAAACGTGTTCCAGCTCCTGCGCCGCGAAGCCAAGGCCAACAAGATCCACATGGAATTCGAGGAAACTCCCATATATAACAGCGCCTACATCGAAGGGATCCATAACCTGTACGAATTTGACTGCGGCGAATTGTCCGGCTGGATGTACAGCGTCAATGGCTGGTATCCCAATTATGGATGCAGCCGCTATCAACTGAAGGAGGGCGACCAGGTGGAATGGATCTATACCTGCGACCTGGGCCGGGACATCGGAGGAAGAAATGTCTTCGACTAGACGGGACGGCGGTGCCTTCGCAGGCTATCATCCGCTGGTAAATTTCTTATATTTCGTATTGGTGCTTCTGGGAGCCATGATTTTCATGCATCCTCTGGCACTGACGATTTCTTTGGCAGGCGCCTTTACCTACTCGGTGGTGCTTTCCGGAAAAAAAGCTCTGAAGTTCAACATCAAATACTGCATTCCCATGATGCTGATCACTGCTCTGGTAAATCCCGCCTTCAACCATGAAGGGATGACGATCCTGACCTACCTGCGCAATGGGAATCCCCTGACGCTGGAATCCGTCATTTACGGGATTGCCGCGGCAGCCATGATCGTCACAGTGATCATCTGGTTCTCCTGTTACAACGCAGTGATGACCTCGGATAAGTTTGTATATCTTTTCGGGAGGATCATTCCATCCCTGTCGCTGATTCTGTCCATGGTTCTGCGGTTTGTTCCGCGGTTCAAGGAGCAGATCCGCGTGATTTCCAACGCCCAGAAATGCGTGGGCCGCGATGTATCCAACGGCGGACTCCTGGATCGGGCGAAACATGGCCTGAAGATCCTGTCCATCATGATCACCTGGGCACTGGAAAACGCCATCGAAACGGCAGATTCCATGAAGAGCCGGGGCTATGGCCTTCCCGGGCGGACGGCCTTCTCTATCTTCCGGTTCGATAAGCGCGATCGAAAAGCCCTTCTGGCAATCGCCCTGACGGGCGGGCTGACCTACGGCGGGGCTTTCGCCGGGACGATGTACTGGCGGTATTTTCCGTCCATGAAGGGCGTGGATATCGGCTTTATTTCTATTTTAACATTTCTGGCTTACGGGGCTTTGTGTATGGTGCCTGTAGCCATTCAACTGTGGGAGGAACGCACATGGAAACGTTTACAATCGAACATTTGACCTTTACCTACCCACAGCGGGAAACTCCTGCACTGAGGGATGTGACCCTGGCCATCCCTGCGGGTCAATTTGTGGTGCTCTGCGGAAAGAGCGGCTGCGGAAAGTCCACGCTTCTGCGTCAGCTGAAGCCGGTGTTGTCGCCTCATGGAACGAAGACCGGTCGGATCCTCTTCGAGGGGGAACCGCTGGATGGATTATCCCAGCGGGATCAGAGCCAGCGCATCGGATTCGTACTGCAGAGCCCTGACAATCAGATCGTTACCGATAAAGTGTGGCATGAATTGGCCTTCGGTCTGGAAAGTCTGGGGTACGACACGCCCACCATCCGACTTCGCGTGGCAGAAATGGCCAGCTTCTTCGGGATCCAGACCTGGTTCCACAAGAACGTATCGGAATTGTCCGGCGGTCAGAAACAGCTTCTGAATCTGGCGGCCATCATGGCCATGCAGCCTTCCGTCCTGATCCTGGACGAGCCCACCAGCCAGCTGGACCCCATTGCCGCTGCAGATTTCTTTGAAACCATTGCGAAGATCAACCGCGAACTGGGAACGACCATCATTCTGACGGAACACCGCCTGGAGGACGTCTTTCCCATGGCGGATCGTGTCATCGTCATGGAAGAGGGCGGCGTGATTGCCGATGGCTCACCTCGTGACGTAGGCCAGCAGCTGGCCAGCGATAACAATCCCATGTTCTTCGCCATGCCTTCACCCATGCGGATCTGGGCGGGCGTTCAGGAATTGGACTGCCCGGTAACCGTCCGGGAAGGCCGGACCTGGCTGGCGCAGATGAACCAGGTGCGTGCCTTGGATCATCAGGCAATCCCCAGGGATCCGGAGGGTCGTTATCACATCGAAGGCGGTTCTGCCAAGGCGAAGGAAGTTCCGGCAGTTTCCATGGACG
>JAFOGM010000079.1 GCA_017386805.1 Bacillota bacterium | reverse complement strand
GACCGGGAAGACGGACGCTGGGAGGATTATCTGAAGGCCACAGCCAATGGTGTGGCCGAGTATCCCTTTACTACGGTAACTGCAGCTGGCTCCCAGGTACAGAGTACTTTCGCTGGCAGTGTAGCTGGGCTGGATATAAAAATCGTCTCCATGCTGGAAGGAAGCTTTGTTTCTGCGAAGAGCTACGAAACGCTGAATCCCAGTAAGGTACAATTGATCGAAACCGATGAACCAATCGCCGATGACACTGCTGCAGAGGACTGTGAACCGGTGAAGGCGGCCATGGCGGATGAGGGATCGGAAGATGGTTCTTCTGACGGTGCGGCGCTGATCCGGACTCCGGAGGCCTGGAGAGCCGTTCCGGCAACCGTCCTGGGGACTGCAGTCCACCGTCTGATGCAGGCTATGGTGGATCGAAGATACCAGATGGTTGATGCGGACCACTGGAACCAGGTAACGAAGGCGATCCTGGCGGAAGAAGCTGTGGAGGATGAGGTTCGCGAAGCGGCGGAAGAAATCCTGAACAACGTGGCGAAGTCCATGTGTGACGGAGGCTACGTCCAGACTGTGGAAGCTGAGGAGCGGGCGAAGTGTCCGTGGATTCCTCAGGATCTCCCCAAGAATCTGATGGAGGAATTGAGAGGTGCTGACGAGGTCTACACCGAATTGCCTTTCTCGTTGTACTTACCGGCCCAGAGTTCCATGCTTCAGGAACTGGCCAAATCCATTCAGATCGATGTGGATTCCGACGGCTTCATCAATGGGATCATGGACCTGATCTATTATAAGGATGGTCAGTGGATCATCTGCGATTATAAGACCAATTATCACAGAGAAGGCCTGTACGGTCATTACGAAGGGCAGCTGCTCCTGTATCGTGAAATTGCGAAGAAGCTGCTGGATCTTCCGGAACTTCCGCAGGCGTACCTGTATCACATTCCATGTAAAGTGGAAAAATAAGAATAAAAAAAGCATCGCGTAAGAAGAACTTGCGCGGTGCTTTTTTATTTTTTGTACGGAAATGCTGACCTCCGAAAAGCAGCGGAAGAGGGTTTGTTATAGTGGATTTACAAAAGATGTTTGGGAGAAAGGACGTTAGGATGGCTAAGAAATTGACGATTGTACAGTGGATGGGTGCATGTAAAAGGGTCATTGCTTCGGGGGATTGCGATGATTTGAAAAAGGTACTGGAATATTTGGATGATGAAGAACGCCATATTGTAATTCAGTGTGCAGAAGAGGTGGTCGAATTTGCCATTGAAGAAGGAGATGCGGCCATTTTAAGAACCATTCTGGAGCATAAAGCCTTTTCTGGGATGGGAAGTCACTTGATCAAGGTGGCGGTGGAAAGAAATGATGAAGAATTGCTGCGGCTGGCTTTGGATTACACGAATCCCAATGCACTGATTCACGGGGTGGAGTTTGAACCTGCTTCAGGAAGAGACAAGGCTTTTCCGGACGATTACGGAGAAGGTACAAAATACTTTATGACTGTAGAACCGCTGGGGCTTTGTGCGATACAGGGAAAGGTGGAATTAGCGAAGGTCCTGTTGGAGTATGGAGCTCGTCCGGAAGGAATCGCTGCGGCGGATCTGATGGAACGAAAGATGCAGAACCTTCGTGCTTACAGTTTTACAAAGCTGGAGATCCATCTGCGCTGGGAGGAAGATGGTCGTATGCGGATGGAACCCTGCGGAAGTTTAAAACGGCTCCCGCCTTGGGCCTATGGCTTGTATTGTCAGGATATCCAGGCGGCGGAATTTTTCCTGGGATTGGGAGAAGACCGTTGGTCTCTGGAAGTGGCTATGGCCATATCCCTGGTTTCCAATGGAGAAATGATCCGGATCTTACAGGAGAAGAAACCGAAGTTAATGGCTGCACTGGAACCGAAATTTGTTCTGCGCCGATTCCGACCAGAAGTGGTAAAGCAGTATTTCTCTGCGGGTCGGGAGATCCCTGCTGATGCCGTGGAACTGATGGGAACCTATCTTTTTGAAGACTACGATCTTCGGATAGATCGATCCAATCTGACAACGCTGGGGATTCGCGACAAGGACTTCGTTGAAGTTCTGAAATACCTGCTGAAAAATGGCTATCGCCTGACGAAGAATGATGTGGAGCGGCTGACCATGTGGATGGTGTTTTTCCGAAGCGAACGGTTGTTGAATATCCTGAAGGGGAAGGTACCCCAGGGAATCGATGTTTCTCAATGGATCGATTATCTGCCGTTGGGAGAAAAGGAATGGGAGTTTGGAAAGAAGCTGATGGATGCAGGGATTCGTTTCCGCTGTGTGATCGATAAAGATTTTAAATGTTATGGAATGAAACATTACATGGAACTGAACCGCATGTTCAAATTGGTGGATTTCGAACTTCGCCAGCCGGAAGTTCTGGATTGTATGTCGGCTTCGGCTTTGTTCAACCGCAGTAAACGTTCCATGGCACTGCTATGGAAACAAGGATTGATCAACAAAGAAAATTTGAACCAGGCTGTCAAGCTGATCTGCGAGCGTCAGCTGACGGAACTGTATGAGTTTTCTGCGGAGCTTGCAGGGACCACGGGAGGAAGTGAGGTACGATATGAACTGTAACTGGAATCGGATCGAGCGGGCCGATCAGGCGGCTGATGCCATTGCACTGGCAATCAAGCAGTGTCGCTGGAAGGATGTCCTGACTGCGGTGGAAGCCTGGCCGGAGCTGCTGTTTTGGGAACGGTTGGAGGCCAATATGGGGACAAACATGTTCATTCAAATCTGGGAAGAGGATTGGTGGATCGGTCGCCAGATCGTCCGCATGTTGTTAAAAAAACCTGGATTTTGGAATAAGGTATCCCTGGCAAATTACGGGACATCTACTTTTCAGGTAAACGGTGAGGAATATTGGGTATTTGGACCACTGCTTGGATTTTTGGCAGGTGCCGGTGAACTGGAATTGATGAAGGAAGCTTTGGAGGCTGGTTTGGACCCCGATGGATGGAACGATGGGGGCTGGTACGAAGGAACGGATGGCCTGTATTGCTTCAATAATCACTGTAACTGTTCTTTGTACAAACACAATAATCATTTACGCCGGGGACATCCCTATCGCGTTGTGGACAACAACGATACAACACCGCTGCTGATTGCCATTCTCAGAGAAGATGTAGAAATGGTAAAACTTTTGATACGATATGGAGCAACTTTCGTTCCTGAGGGAGAACTGTGCCAGGACTATTTGAAGGAATTGAGTTCCTGGACGATCCGGGATCTTCTGGAAGAGGCGTATGGAGGGAAAACGCATGAATGAACGTATGGAAGAACAGTATGATTATCAGAGTCTGATCCAGAAGGGAAGACTTTGTAAGTTGATGGATATGATTCGGGAGGATCATGAAGCTTTGATATTTTCTCATGAATTTTCCAGAAACGATTCTTTGCTTTTGGAACTTTGGAAGAAGCATCCTTCCATGGCAAGAATGCTGATGACGGAACTGCTGGAAGGAGAGGATGGTGGTGAAATTGTAAAGATGCTGGAACCAGTGTCCTGCCCGTTTTCTTTCTATTGGGAAGGATGTAAATGTGAAGTCAATGGAAATATCCTTTTTCTTCTGGTTTGGAACGGAGAATACGATCTGGTGAAACTCCTGATGAAACAGGGGATGGAACCCAATGGAATCTGCCGGAGTGTTTATAACAAGAAAGACGGAAAACATATTTCACCTTACAGACGATGGGGGAAAATGAAATGCAGAGAAGAACAGGAAGAATTTTTTGCGTTTGACCACTTCGGTGATCCCTGGGGTGTCATGGAACGTGAAAATGAGTCTCATATTATTACACCGCT
>JAFOGM010000078.1 GCA_017386805.1 Bacillota bacterium | reverse complement strand
GACCTACCCGCTGCAGGTGGCAGTGACCCAGCTGGAAGAACTGCCGGAACAGATTTCTCTGAAAGTACAATATGTGGATTGAACATACAAATGAAGGTGAGAGCTCCGCTGGCGCGGAGCTTTTTAATTGCGATACAATTCAGTATTTACAAATTCTGGAATGGGTGATATTATAAAAAAAGGAAAAAATATCAAGTCTTAAAACAAAAGGGGTAACATATGAAACGAATTGGAATCGTTCCGGTGAGCAAAGGGGCCGGAGCAGGGTTTATCACGGCCATGTTGGCCACGGAGTTGGCGGCAATCACCGGTGCCGGAGGAGAGGAAATTACAGTTGTGGAACTGGGGAGAGGGAACCTGTTCGATCAGCTCTGCGCAGACCGGTGGTTCCGGGTAAGACAGATGGTGTCTTATTGGAATTGTCTCCATGGAGAGGGATATGTAGAAAGAATCATGAATCCCAGGTGCGGCGTGAACTGGCTTCTGCGGACACCGGATGACCGCAGTAAGGCGGAAGCCGACGGTGCGGAACAGCATTGGCCGGAGTTTGTTTTGGAGCGGGGAAGGGCAGTAAAACTGCTTTACAGTCTTCCGGGAGATGTGGCTTTTGTGGACTTTTCGTCGGTCGATGAAGGGGATCTGTTGTATCTGTTGGAAGATATGGATCAGATCGTGGCCGTGGTGGATCCCATGCCATCGAAATTATTGGAAGGCTATGAGATGATCCATCGGCTGAAGCTCTGGAAAAAGCCGGTGGTCTGGACGGTGAACCGCTGGACGGACGAAATCAGTGGGAAGGATCTTAGAAAGATTCTGGGACCGGATCGTCATGCGGTCATGCTTCCGGAAGTGCCCAGGGGGATATTGTATCAGGGAGAATATGCCGGAGTGGGCTTTATGGAACAACAAAAAATAAGGCGTCTGATGGCTCCTGGAATGGAGGAGATCATCAAACGCCTGAAACTATAACAGTTTTGAGCCGCGCATGGTCAGGATCCCCTTTTCGGTCACGATGGCATCCATGCGAATGTCGAATTCGTCCTGGGGAACCCGGGGGAGAACCTGGAAATCGTAAGCCAGACCCAATTTGGGAACGTCGGCCCGAAGCTGCGGTAAGAAACGATCGTAGTAGCCCTTTCCGTAACCGATGCGGCCGCCCATGGAGTCAAAGGCGACACCGGGAACGATGATCAGATCTATCAGAGAGGGATCCAAGGGTTTACAAAGCAGCGGATCCGGCTCCATGATCCCCATGGCACCAGGATTTAAGGCATCAGGGCCGGGAACCAGCCAGGCCTTCAGTTCCGGAGCGGAAGCAGGTTCGCCTGCAGCAGCTTTCACGACCTGCGGAAGGACCACTTTCTTGTTGGTGTTGAAACAATACTGGAGCAGGGGATGGGTTCCGGCTTCGTTTTTGAAACTGTGATAGAGCATCACCAGCTCGGCATCGCGAAAGGCCGGAAGCGCGGCAATCTGGCCGCCCATGCGCTTGGCGCTGTTTTCCAGGAATTTCGGTTTCAGCTGAGAACGCAGCTGGAGCATTTGTTTTCTAAGTGCAGTTTTATCCATAATCGTACTCCTTATATTTGAGTGTATTGATCGTGTAATTGTAATACTTTTGTAATACGACACCGTATTTCATAAACAGTCATTTTATATTATAATATTAAATGACGTATTACGCAAATTTTTGGATTTGTTGCCATAAACCCATGAAACACTGGGAAAGAGGAGTATTTATGATAGAGTTTATCGACGTAACAAAAAAATACGGCGACAACATTGGTCTTGAACATGCCAATATCAAGATCAATAAGGGTGATTTCGTATTTTTGGTAGGGCCCAGCGGTGCGGGGAAATCCACCTTCATTAAGCTGATCCTGAGAGAAATCCAGGCGGACAGCGGCCAGATCCTGGTGGATGGAATGGACGTCACAAAGATGGCCAACCGTCACGTACCGGAACTGAGACGCACCTGCGGGATGGTGTTCCAGGACTTCCGCTTACTGCCCAAGAAGACCGTATTTGAAAACGTGGCCTTCGCCATGGAAATCGTGAAATACAGCCAGAGAACCATCCGTCGTCAGGTTCCGCAGATCCTGAGCATGATGGGGATCGCCAATAAGGCGGACAAATATCCCGACGAACTGTCGGCGGGGGAACAGCAGCGAGTAGCTATCGCCAGAGCTGTCATCAATAACCCGAAGGTTCTGATCGCAGACGAACCCACCGGAAACTTAGACCCGGATACCGCCTGGGAAATCATGAAGCTTTTGGAAATGATCAATCGAAGAGGTACCACCATCGTGATGGTAACTCACGCTAAGGATATCGTCGACCGCATGAACAAGCGCGTAGTCACCATTGAACACGGTCACATCGTCGGCGACGTAACGGAAGGAGCGTACAGTATTCATGAGAACTATTAGGTACGCTTTCAAGCAGGCGTTTGTACAGGTGTTCCGTAACCGGACCATGAGCATCGCCTCCATCTTCTCCATCACAGCCATGCTGCTGATCCTGGGATTGTTCTTTATCCTGGCGGTGAACGTAGGTCTGGCTACCGAGAGTGCAAAAGACAAATTCGATACCATTCAGATCTACCTTCTGGACGAGACCACTGTGGAAGAAGCTAACAACATGATCAAGAGCCTGGAATCCATTGACGGCGTGGCGGATGCCCGCTACTTCACGAAAGCGGAAGCCATGGAAGAGTTCAAGGTGAGCTGGGGTGATCAGGCCTATCTGCTGGACACTCTGGCGGAAAACCCGCTTCCCAATTCCATTAAAGTCTCCATGTCCGACCTGGCACAGGCAGAGACCGTGATCCAGGTTGCCCGGACCTTCTCCGGCGTAGAAGAGGTTCCCAACTCTCAGGAGTTCATCGATCAGGTTCTGAAGATCACCGACGGGATCCAGAAAGGGGCGCTTGCCATCATCATCTTCCTGGTCATCGTTTCCGTAGTGGTGGTATCCAATACGGTAAAGCTGACCGTGCTGGCCCGTGAACGGGAAATCAGCATTATGAAATACGTGGGAGCCACCAACTGGTTCATCCGCGGACCTTTCCTGGTGGAAGGCGTTCTCATCGGCTGCCTTTCTTCCATGATAGCGGTAGGACTGGTCATGGCAGTCTACACCAAAATCGTCAACCTGGTTGGCCAGAGAGCGCTGCTCTTACTGTCCACTTCTCTGGTACCTGCCGGCTTCCTGACCACACATCTCTTCGGCGTATTCTTACCGCTGGGGATCTGCATCGGGGCCATTGGAAGTATCATTTCCATGAGACGATTCTTAGATACGTAAAAGACATATAAGGGGGATAACAATGAGACGAGGGATACGATTTATTGCATTTGTTCTGGTTTTGATCCTGGTGATTTCCTTCTGGACGGCGGGGATCGGTTTCGCAACCAATTCCAGCCAGAGTAAGCTGGATAAGCTCAACGACAAGATCGACG
>JAFOGM010000077.1 GCA_017386805.1 Bacillota bacterium | reverse complement strand
TGGGCATTGGATAATGGGGTACCTGCTTCCACGAAGCTGGCAGGTTATGCACATCAGGGTGATACTCTGCTGTTCCCCATGAAGATTCCGTACTTTGCCGATCTGCTGGAGGTCAAACTCCACACGGATTTACCTGCAGGCGACATGGTTGTGAACTGGTCCAGCATCGCTATGTATGACCTGGGACTGTCCCTGGCCAGCGTTACGGTAGACCCTGCCCGTGCAGCCATCGTACCCAGCATCACCTATAACCCTGTCTACCTCTGGGAAACCAGCAGCCGTCAGGGCTATGCGATGGGGGATGCAGAGACCTTCAGCTGTGAGATGAAGTTTAACGAAGAAAATCGTGCCATGGTGGACGAACCTTTGGTAGACGAGTATCTGGTGGAAATCACGACAGATACGATGCCTTCTGCTGGTACTACCGAGGATATTTCCATTCTTCTGAACTATAAAACCTATGGTGGCGTGGAACAGAGAACGGAAAAAATCATGCTGCGGGAACAGAGTAAGGACTTCCACGGTGTTACACCGGGCGATGATAATATGTACTATTGGATGGCAATGCGTCCCGGCGGGACCCTGCACTTCCGCATCAGTTTACCCTATGTCAGTGAGTTCACCGGAGCTACCTTTGAAATTGAAGGAAACGGAAATGACGAATGGCAGCTGGGAAATCTGAAGATTTATCGTCTGGAAGAATTGAGCAAGCGTGAAGTAACCTGGGGCAATTTCGTATCCGGCGGTGGTCCAAGTGACCGCTATTATGATCGTTCCTTCAAGGGTGAATTAATATTCTCCGGAAATCGTTCTGTATTGGTACAGAAAGGGGATCCGGTCACCATGGGTACCGGTGACGGTACTGCTTCTTCCGAGAGCACGTTACCTGGATCTTCTGTCTCCTGGAGCGATGTAAAATACTCCATGAGCTATGAAGAAGCTCTCCAGAATATTGGATTTACCACAACAAGAAATAACTATCAGGTGGAAGTTACTGTGGCGGGTAATACTGCTCAGGCAGGTACAGAAGATGCCGGTTCCAAGAACCAGTTCTACTTCCAGCTGGTATTCCAGGATGGAAGCAGCGGCTATGTGCTGGCGAACCAGCAGCTGAGCGGTGACGGTTTCCGTGCTGGATATACGGAAACATTTACAATCAGAACCAATCAGGATTATGGCGAATTGGTGTCTGTTCGAATCATTCCGGAAGATATTTCTTCCAAGAGTGACACCTTCGATAAACTGAACATCGAAAGCATTCAGGTCGTGCGTCGAAGTGATGGCGGTTTGAGCCGTCAGTGGGCTCTGGAACGCGTGGGTTGGATCGACATTGATTTCATTGATGAAGGAGCCGCAAGTGGTATGCTGGGTCAGACCGGTCGTACCGAAGAGGAAATCGCACGTACATTTAACGTGACCTACAGTACCTATGCGGTCAACCTGTTGGTATCTCTTACCACACTGGGTATGCCTTTCTCCGGAACAGTGTATGGTGATATTTGTTACTACAACAGCAACGGTGAAGCAAAGCATAAGGGATTTGACATCGTAGAACTGATGTATCAGTATGCGAACAGAACTCCCAAATATACTTCGTCGAACAATGGCGCAGTCAGCGCGCTTCCCAGCGCTTACGCCTGGAGTGACAGCCACATGTTCCAGGCCGATAAGACCGATCGTTTTATTATCACGCTCAGCGATGTGCGCGAAATTGCATACATGGAACTTGATGCGTACATGGATACTCTGACCGAAGGGCAGGGTGGAACCTGGAACATCGGTGGTGTGGCAATTTCCCTGATCGAATCCGAAGGGCAGCTGCTGATTAACGCAAACGATGAATATGAACGTGATAACGAGGTTCATCTGGTGACCACCAATGTGGACACCGGCAGAATCCCGGCTTATCAGCTACTTATGGAATACGGAGCTATGACAAAAGCCCGGATCCGATTCGTTGAAAATGATATCGATCTGGACACTGACCGAGGAAATGTTTCCGTACTGGCCAGAGAACCGGTTTCTGAAAATGATGTCCTGAACATCTTTATTTATCCGGATCTGGAAAAATCGGAACCTTCGAATACCTATACGTTAAAGGCAGCAGCCACCTATACCTCTCCCAGAGGTATGAGACAGGCCTCTGCCGGAGAATTAAATCTGTCCCGTGATGGCAGTATGTTCTATGCAATCGGAGTCAAGGCAGGAGGAATGACTGTTCTGAATGAATTGGCGATCCAGGCAGATAGTCCGGAACGCATTCCGAGTACATACATCGAACGTGCTATCGTTCAGCAGGTTCGTTCCGGAGTCCTCATCAATACCTATGAGTTCGACTTCCAGAGCGGTTACGCAGCCTACGGACAGAGCAACGCTCCTATCACTGAAGTTCCGGGTTATGTACCGACCTTCATTGAGGAACAGAAGGTTATGATCAGCATCGGCGAGGGCCTGAGAGAGCCCCTGATGTTACAGCCTGAAAGCAAAGACCTGGCTGTAGCCCTGAGCTACATCCCGGTGGATTCCGCGGAAGGCAATATCAAGGAATATGACACACCGTTCATCTTCCTCACCGATCAGGAAATTACAATGCTGCGTTCCGGTCAGACGGTAGCAGTTACCTTCAATGAAGATTACATCAAAGAAATCACCGGCGTGGTTCTGGTAGCTACCGGCGGTATATCGGTTCCCGTTGATATGGCTTGTGTAGCAACTGCCAGTGTGGCAACCGCTACAGGTGAGCGGGTTGAACACGGCTGGTACAGCTTCTCCGAATTTGT
>JAFOGM010000076.1 GCA_017386805.1 Bacillota bacterium | reverse complement strand
CGTTGTAATTCTGGCAAAGAACACCGGTACTGTAGAATACGTTGACGCTGACAAGATTGTGATCAGAAGAGACGCTGACAACGGTACTGACTCCTATACATTATTAAAATTCAAGCGCTCCAACCAGGGTACCTGCATTAACCAGAGACCGATTGTAAGCCATGGCGAACATATCGAAGCTGGTGAAGTCATTGCAGACGGTCCATCCACAGATCTGGGTGAAATTTCCCTGGGTAAGAACCTGCTGATCGGCTTCATGACCTGGGAAGGTTACAACTACGAAGACGCAATCATTCTGAATGAAAGACTGCTGATGGAAGACGTACTGACTTCCCTGCACATTGAAGAATACGAAGCAGAAGCCCGTGATACCAAGCTGGGACCTGAAGAAATCACCCGTGACATTCCAAACGTTGGTGAAGATGCGCTGAAGGATCTGGACGAAGAAGGTATCATCAGAATTGGTGCAGAAGTAAATTCCTCTGACATTCTGGTTGGTAAGGTTACTCCAAAGGGTGAAACTGAACTGACTGCAGAAGAAAGACTGCTGCGTGCAATCTTTGGCGAAAAGGCCAGAGAAGTAAGAGATACCTCCCTGAGAGTACCTCATGGTGAAACAGGTATCATCGTAGACGTAAAGATTTTCACCAGAGAAAATGGCGATGAGCTGCCTCCTGGTGTAAACAAACTGGTTCGCTGCTACATTGCAACCAAGCGTAAGATTAACGTAGGGGACAAGATGGCGGGCCGTCATGGTAACAAGGGTGTTATCTCCAGAATTCTGCCGGAAGAAGATATGCCGTTCATGGATAACGGCCAGCCGCTGCAGGTAATGCTGAACCCACTGGGCGTACCTTCCCGAATGAACGTCGGACAGGTACTGGAAGTTCATCTGGGTCTGGCTGCCAAGAAGAAGGGCTGGTATATTGCAACTCCGGTATTCGATGGTGCCAACGAAAGAGACATCATGGAACTGCTGAAGGAAGTAGGATATCCTGAAACCGGTAAGCTGTATCTGAGAGACGGACGTACCGGCGAATTCTTTGATAATCCTGTAACTGTAGGTTACATGTACATGCTGAAGCTGCATCACCTGGTTGATGATAAGATTCACGCAAGATCTACCGGTCCTTACTCCATGGTTACCCAGCAGCCACTGGGCGGTAAAGCACAGTTCGGTGGTCAGCGTTTCGGGGAAATGGAAGTATGGGCACTGGAAGCATACGGTGCAGCATATACTCTGCAGGAAATCCTGACTGTTAAGTCCGACGATATCGTAGGCCGTGTGAAGACTTACGAAGCAATCGTTAAGGGCGAAAACATTCCTAAGCCTGGTATCCCGGAATCCTTCAAGGTTCTGATTAAGGAAATGCAGGCTCTGGGTCTGGACGTAAAGGTTCTGTCTGAAAACGATGAAGAAATCGAATTCAGAGATGCCGGCGATATGGATGATGATATCACAGGCATCGAAACCATCATGGAAATCGAACAGAGCGTGGAAAGCGAAGAAAAGCTGGCAGAAGCAGGTTTTGTGGATGCAAACTTTGACAGCGAAGCGCAGAACGATGTCTTTGGCGGTGAAGCAGACGATTTCGCCTATGACGATGATTTCAGAGAGTAGTATAGAAAGGGGAAGGACTCTTGAATAATAACGTAAACAATGATTATGAATTAAATAATTTCGAGTCAATACAGATCAACCTGGCTTCTCCGGAAAAAATCAGGGGATGGTCTTACGGTGAAGTAACCAAGCCTGAAACCATCAACTACAGAACTCTGAAACCGGAAAGAGATGGTCTGTACTGCGAAAAGATTTTCGGACCTACCAAGGACTGGGAATGTCACTGCGGTAAGTACAAGAGAATCCGTTATAAGGGCATTGTCTGTGACCGCTGCGGCGTAGAAGTTACCAAGGCTAAGGTTAGAAGAGAGAGAATGGGCCACATCGAACTGGCGGCTCCAGTCTCTCACATCTGGTACTTCAAGGGCATTCCATCCAGAATGGGTCTGTGCCTGGACGTAACTCCAAGAAACCTGGAAAAGGTTCTCTATTTCGCTGCATATATCGTAACTGACCCTGGCGATACTGATCTGGGCTACAAGCAGATTCTGACTGAAGTAGAATACAGACAGTATAAGGAACAGTACGGCAACCGTTTCAAGGCCGGCATGGGTGCAGAAACCGTAAAGGAACTGCTGTCCCAGATCGACCTGGAAGAACTGTCTGCTGATCTGAGAGAAAAGCTGAAAGATGCTTCCGGCCAGAAGAAGGTTAGAATTGTAAGAAGACTGGAAGTTATCGAAGCGCTGAGACTGTCCGGAAACCGTCCTGAATGGATGGTTATGGACATCATCCCGGTTATTCCGCCAGATCTGAGACCAATGGTACAGCTGGACGGCGGACGTTTTGCAACTTCCGACCTGAATGACTTATACAGAAGAGTAATCAACAGAAACAACAGACTGAACCGTCTGCTGGAACTGGGTGCTCCTGATATTATTGTAAGAAACGAAAAGAGAATGCTGCAGGAAGCAGTAGACTCCCTGATCGACAACGGCAGACGCGGCAGAGCCGTAACCGGACCTGGCTCCAGACCTCTGAAGTCCCTGTCCGATATGCTGAAGGGTAAGCAGGGCCGTTTCAGACAGAACCTGCTGGGTAAGCGTGTAGACTACTCCGGCCGTTCTGTAATCGTAGTTGGACCGGAACTGAAGTTCTATCAGTGCGGTCTGCCTAAGAAAATGGCGCTGGAACTGTTCAAGCCGTTCATCATGAAGGAACTGGTGGAACAGGGTTATGCACACAACATTAAGAGTGCAAAGCGCATGGTTGAAAAAGTAAGACCTGAAGTTTGGGACGTACTGGAAGGCGTTATCAAGGAACATCCTGTAATGCTGAACCGTGCACCTACCCTGCACAGACTGGGTATTCAGGCATTCGAACCGGTACTGGTAGAAGGTAAGGCAATCAAGCTGCACCCACTGGTATGTACCGCGTTCAACGCCGACTTCGACGGTGACCAGATGGCGGTTCACGTACCTCTGTCCGTAGAAGCTCAGGCAGAAGCAAGATTCCTGATGCTGTCCACAAACAACATCCTGGCGCCTAAGGATGGTTCTCCAATTACCACTCCTACACAGGACATGATCCTGGGCTCCTACTACCTGACTCACCCTGGCGTAGATGAAAGAAACACTTATGCTGAAGTGGGTGACGGTAAGGTCTTCACCGACATGGATGAAATGCTGATGGCATACCAGACCGGTGTTGTGGGAATCCACGCAAGAGTAAAAGTAAGAATGTATAAGGACGAAGCTGACACTGTGGGCAGACTGGTAGAGTCCACTGTAGGCCGCTTCATCTTCAACCAGCAGATTCCGCAGGATCTGGGCTTTGTAAACAGAGAAGAAGATCCATACTCCCTGGAAGTTGACTTCCTGTGCGATAAGAAGAAGCTGGGTAAGATTATTGATAAGTGTTACAGAAGACACGGCAACACCGGTACTGCAATCATGCTGGACTACATCAAGTCCATGGGTTACAAGTACTCCACCAGAGCTGCTGTAACTATCTCTGTAAGCGACATGGAAATCCCTGAAAACAAGTGGGATATCGTAGGCGCTGCAGAAAAGGAAGTTGAAAAGTACGAAAAGGCGTTCAGAATGGGTCTCATGTCCAATCAGGAACGTTATGATGCGGTTATCAAAATCTGGTCCAAGACTACTGACGACGTAGCGGACGCTCTGATGGATTCCCTGGGTTCCACTAACAACCTGTTCATCATGGCAAACTCCGGTGCGCGAGGTTCCAAGAACCAGATCAAGCAGGTCGGCGGTATGAGAGGTCTGATGGCCAATGCTACCGGTAAGACCGTAGAAATTCCGATCAAGTCCAACTTCCGTGAAGGTCTGTCCATCCTGGAATACTTCATTTCTTCCAACGGTGCACGTAAGGGTCTGACCGATACCGCGCTGCGTACAGCCGACTCCGGTTACCTGACCCGTCGTCTGGTAGACGTATCTCACAACGTAATCGTTCGTGAATTCGACTGCGGTACTGACGAAGGTGTAGAAGTAAGAGCATTTACTGACGGTAAGGAAGTTATCGAACCATTAAGCCAGAGAATCGTGGGCAGAGTTGCTCTGACTGATATCATTCACCCTGTAACAGGTGAAGTTATTGTAGAACAGAACGAAGAAATCATGGAAGCACAGGCTGACGCAATCGAAGCTTCCGGCATCGAAAGCGTAGCTATCCGTGCGGTAATGACCTGCCAGAGCAGAACCGGTATCTGTGCAAAGTGTTACGGCAGAAACCTGGCAACCGGCGAAGAAGTTAACATTGGTGAAGCAGTTGGTATCACTGCGGCTCAGTCCATCGGTGAACCAGGTACACAGCTGACCATGAGAACATTCCATACCGGTGGTGTAGCCGGCGGCGACATTACCCAGGGTCTTCCAAGAGTAGAAGAACTGTTCGAAGCAAGAAAGCCTAAGGGTCTTGCTGAAATTTGTGAAGGAGACGGTACCGTAATTTCCGTTGAAACCAGAAAGGACAATAAGACTCAGGTTATCGTACGTGAAGAAAACGAAGACAGAGAATATGTAATCCCTTATGGTGCAAGACTGAACGTTAAGGTTGGCGATCAGGTTTATGCCGGCGGACAGATTACAAAGGGTCCTCTGAATCCGCACGATATTCTGCGCCTGAACGATGTAGAAGGCGTTTACCAGTACCTCCTGAAGGAAGTACAGAGAGTATATAAGAATCAGGGTGTAGACATCAACGACAAGCACGTTGAAGTTATCGTATCCCAGATGCTTTCCAAGTATAAGATCGAAGATGCCGGAGACACCGACCTGCTGCCAGGCGGACTGTACGGCAAGTTCGAAATCGAAGAAGCAAATCAGGCAGCTGCTGAAAGAGACGGTCAGCCTTGCGAAGCGAAGCGTGTGCTCCTGGGTATCACCAAGGCTTCCCTGGCAACCAACTCCTTCCTGTCCGCAGCATCCTTCCAGGAAACCACCAGAGTTCTGACCGATGCAGCAATCAAGGGTAAGAACGACAAGCTGATGGGTCTGAAGGAAAACGTAATTATCGGTAAGCTGATTCCCGCCGGTACCGGTCTGGAACGTTACCGCAATATCGAGATCCTGAACAAGGACGGAAGCGACCCCAAGGCTAAGATCGCCGCAAGCATGCAGGCGGTGGCAGCTGAGGACCTG
>JAFOGM010000075.1 GCA_017386805.1 Bacillota bacterium | reverse complement strand
GTCGATCCTGGTCCACAGCGGAACCACCGACATCAGCACCGCTGAGTTCACAAAATCGGTATACCTGGTCGTTCCAGCCGAAAACGATCTCGAAGGCTACGTTGAACTTTACGATGAAAATGGCCCCCTGTCCTTCCCCAAATCCGGCGAAGTGATCATCAACGTGGGCCTGATGGACGATCTGAACGTATCCATCGGCGATACCCTGATCCTGCGCCACGACGATCTCCGTCCCGTGGAAGTGACACTCACCGGAATCACCGAAAACTACATCGGAAATTACATCTACGTTTCTCCGGATACCTATCTGGATCAGAACAACGAAATGCCGGAATACAAGACACTGTTCCTGTTAGAGGATGAAGGTGCAGATCCCTATGCCGACGGCGTCCGTCTGGCAGATCATGACGATGTGTCCAATGTCTCCATTACCGAGACCTCCCGCCAGAGCATCAACGACATGCTCTCCCGTCTGAATCTGATCTTCATCGTCATCATCGGCTGCGCCGGTGCACTTGCCTTCATCGTGCTCTTTAACCTGACCAACATCAACATCACCGAGCGCATCCGCGAGATTGCCACGGTGAAGGTCCTGGGCTTCTACGATCACGAAACGGCAGCCTACGTCTTCCGCGAAGTCAACATGCTTTCAGCCGGCGGAAGTATCGTAGGTCTGTTCATGGGAAAAGCGCTCCATGCCTTCGTCATTATGCAGATCCAGGTGGAAAATATGTATTTCCCCATTAAAATCGCACCCTTGAGCTACGTCATTTCCGTGGTTCTGACCATGGTCTTCAGCATCCTGATTACCCGCTTCATGCGGCCCAGATTAAAGAAAATCAAGATGGCAGAATCATTAAAATCCATTGAATAACGAAACGAACGTGGTACAATGAAAGAGTACCCACCGCTGAGAGTCGGTGCGTGTAACTTTTGAACTACTTAAGGAGGTTCCTTATGAATCAGAATTTAGTCAGCAGCTTTTCTTTCTTACTCCCCACAAAGGTTGTATATGGTCCTGGCTGTTTACCCCAGCTGATCGATGAATTAAAGGCCTTTGGCGGAAAGCGCCCCATGGTCATCTCCGATCAGGGTGTTGTCAAAGCGGGTATCCTGAAGAAGGTTACCGATTTACTGGATGCCAATGCCGTGGAATACGTGGTATTTGACGGCGTGGAAGCCAATCCGAAGGACGTCAACGTGGAAGCTGGCGCAGAGGTTGCCAGACAGTTCGGCGCTGATTCCCTCATCGCTGTAGGCGGTGGTTCTCCCATCGACTGCGCGAAGTCCATCGGCGTACTGCTGGCTCACAATGCAACTGAAATCAAGAAATATGAAGGTAAGACCGCAGCAACCGAACCCCTGCCGCTGCTGATCAACATCCCCACCACTTCCGGTACCGGGAGCGAACTGACCTTCTCCTCCGTAATTACCGATACAAAGAATCACTATAAGATGACCGTAAAGAGCCCCTTCACCGCCGGTAAGGTAGCCATCTGCGACCCGGAACTGACCCTGTCCGTTCCCGCTTCTGTTACCGCAGCTACCGGTATGGATGCTCTGACTCACGCCATCGAAGCTTACACCGCAAACTGCTCCGAACCCATCGCTGACGCGGTTGCCCTGTACGCTATCGAGCTGATCTACGGAAATCTGTTACAGGCTGTGGAACACGGCGACGATCTGGACGCAAGAAGCGCTATGCTCATGGGTTCCATGCTGGCAGGCATCGCCTTCAGCCACTCCGATGTAGCTTCCGTACACTGCGTAGCAGAATCCCTGGGCGGTATCTATGACCTGCCTCACGGTACCTGCAACGCCATCTTCCTGCCCCATGTCATGGAATACTCCATGGACTACGGTAAGGAAAAGTATGCCCGCGTAGCCAAGGCTATGGGCTTCGTCTTCGACACCGATGACGAAGGTGCAAAGCTGGCCGTAGATGCGGTACAGAAGCTGGCAAAGGACGTAAAGCTGCCGTTGTTCTCCGATCTGGCTGGCGTATCTCCT
>JAFOGM010000074.1 GCA_017386805.1 Bacillota bacterium | reverse complement strand
CGGCCGCCTAAGCTTCCGTCCTTGAACAGCTTTACGGGACCCATCTTAAACAGATCGCCCACTTCCTGTTCCGGACCGAACTTACCGGAAGCCACGTATTCTCTCAGTTCTTCCGGGCTGCCGAAGCTGGCCTGTGCACGGTATCTTGCCTTGGCTTCGCCCTTCTTGTACAGATCCTGGAACAGTGCCAGATTTTCCATGTAGCAATCGCTGGTGCGCAGGTCGTTTGCCTGAACGGAGGTCACGCCGTAGTGTGCCGCATAATCCATGGCCATAGCCAGGATCTCACGCTTCTGCGCTTCGGTGCGGGGCTTGATTGCCTGAACCACCACTGCACCCAGTTCGCAGAAAATACCGCTGGGGTAGCCGTTTTCTTCTCTCTGGATTTCACCGCCGGGGATTTCCGGAGTGTTTTCGTCCATGCCCAGAGCTTCGATGGCCTTGGTGTTCAGGATAGCGATGTGGTGACATACTCGATGCAGGATGATGGGAATTTCGGTAGAAATTCTGTCCAGATCGTGACGGTTGGGCATTCTCTTTTCCGCGAAAATGTCCTGATTCCAGCCAGCTGCCACCAAACCGTTCCAGCATCTTTCCGGATACTTGGCGATGTATTCCTGACAACGGGTCACCATTTCTTCGATGCTTCCGATGCCAAAAATATTTACTTCGTATAAGCTGTCGCCCACGTTCTGCAGGTGCATGTGAGAATCGTTGAAGCCCGGAACCACGGTCTTTCCTTCGCAGTCGATGACTTCCGCATCACCAGCCAGCGCCTTCATTTCTTCGTTGGTTCCGATGGCCTTGATCACGCCGTCTTCCACGAAAACAGCTTCCACAAACTGTTCACGTTCCACATATACTTTACCATTCATCAGTAATGTCTTCATTCTTGTGTACCTCGTTTTCTTTCTGCGGCAGCCCGGCCTCCGGCCGTCCCTGTCCGCGCGTCGCTTCTTCCATTATATCGCGGCAACCCTCCGGTTTCAACGCAGGCAATAAAAAAGCTGCTCTTTCGAGCAGCTTTTTTGATGTTGAAAGAATTACTTTCCAGCTTCGATCATGTTGTCCAGCATTACGTAGTCAGCAACAGGAACTTCTTCGGTAACAGCACCGGAAGCGATGAAGTTCTTCTGCTGAGTCAGGTAGTAAGCTTCAACGGTACCGTCAGCAGCACCTGCAGCAACTTCTGCACCGGTCAGCCAGTCTGCGTCACCGCGCTGTGCGTAAACGCCAGTTTCGTCGGTCTTGGTCTGAGCAGCAACGTAACCAGCTACTTCTTCGTAGTTAGCATCTGCTGCATAGTCCATAGCCTTGTACAGAGCCTTGGTGAATGCCAGGATGTTGTCGCCGTGCTCAGCTGCATAGCCGTCCAGAACGATCCAGGAAGCCAGAGATACGCTGTTGTCGGAGAACATTACGTTGTCAGCCAGCTTAGTAGCGCCTTCCATTTCTTCCATGATCTTCAGGGAGTTGGGGGACCAGCATGCGCAAGCGTCCAGAGAACCGGACAGCATAGCGGTGGTCAGGTTTTCAGCACCCATTTCCATAGCAACGATGTCGTCCATGGTCAGACCAGCCTTAGCCAGAGCGTTCTTCAGGATGTCTTCACTGGAGGTACCAGCGGTGTAACCTACGGTCTTACCAGCCAGGTCTTCCAGAGTTGCAACGCCGGGGCCGCCGATTACAGCGTCGCCGTTGGAGATGTGGGACAGAGCGAAGATCTTAGCCTTGCCCTGGATGCACAGCTTGTGTGCGCCGTGGCCGATGTAACCCATGTCGATGGTACCGGATTCCATAGCGTTGATGATGGTCGGACCATCAGCAAATTCCCACAGGGTAACTTCGATACCAGCTTCTTCGAAGTAGCCCTTTTCGATCGCGGTGGTAACGGACCACAGAGAACCGTAGTTCGGCATGTAACCGATGTTCAGCTTGATGGTTTCGTCTGCTGCGGGTTCATCGTTGCCGCCGCAAGCGGTCATGGACAGGATCATTACCAGTGCCATGAGCAGTGCAAATAATCTTTTCTTCATAGTTTGATTATCCTCCTCTTAAATATATCCATTGGGTTGATTCCCAAAATGGCCAGTGTTATTTACGAACTTCCAGGTATTCCTGGTATACTTCGCCCCAAACTTCATTCTTCAGATCCATGTATTCTTTGGTCATCTTCATTTCCTGAGTTCTGGGATAGGGTAAATCGATATCGATGATTCTCTTGATACGACCGGGACGGGCACTCATAACGATGACCTTGGTAGCCAGAATAACCGCTTCATCTACGTCGTGGGTGATGAAGAAGCAGGTCTTCTTTTCTTCCTGCCAGGTCTGGATCAGTTCCGCCTGCAGCTGGGTACGGGTCTGTGCGTCCAGCGCACCGAAAGGTTCGTCCATCAGCAGTACTTCCGGCTGAACCGCATAAGCACGGGCAATGGCTACACGCTGCTTCATACCGCCGGACAGCTCCTTGGGATATGCATCAACGAAGTCTTCCAGCTGTACCATCTTGATGTACTTCATGGCGATGGGTTCTGCTTCTGCGTCGGACATTCCCTTCAGCTTCAGACCGAACATAACGTTCTTCTTTACGGTCAGCCAGGGGAACAGCGCATACTGCTGGAATACAACGCCTCGTTCGGTACCGGTACCTACGACCTTATTTCCGTCTACATAAACTGCGCCGCTGGTGGGTTCCAGCAGACCTGCGATGATGTTCAGCAGAGTGGACTTACCGCAGCCGGAGGGGCCTACCACGCAGATGAATTCGTTTTCGTAGATATCCAGATCTACGCCGTTCAGGGCAATCATCTTACCCTGGCGGCCGTCATAAATTTTTTCGACATGGTCGATTTTTACTTTTACTTTTCTTTCTTCTGCCATTTCTTCAACCTCCGATTATACCTGTCTGGTTTCCTGCCAGCCGGTCAGTTTCTTTTCCAGGAACTTGATGATCTTTTCGATGGAAATCCCGATGATACCGATCAGAATGATGTACAGCAGCATGGGTTCAACTTCGTAGCTGTTGTTGAAGGAACGGATACGCATACCCAGGCCGGCGAATGCACCGGTGGATTCTGCAGCGATCAGGGTGGTCAGAGCAACGGATGCACCCAGACGAACTGCGGTCAGGATGAAGGGGGTGGTTGCCGGGAAGATAACCTTCACGAACAGATCCTTGTCCTTTGCACCCAGAACTCTTGCAGCCTTGATCAGAGTGGAGTCCACGTTGCGGACACCCTGGTAGATGGTGATCGTCATGGTCAGGAAGGTAGCCAGCCAGATTACGATAACCTGGGGAACACGACCTACGCCGGCACCGATTACAACCAGAGGTACGTAAGCGAGAGGCGGAATGTTACGGATGAACTGGATCCAGGGTTCCACGATGTGCTGTACCGGGCGGTACCAAGCCATCAGGAAAGCTACCGGAACACTGGTGAGGAAACCGAAGGCAAAGCCCATCAGTACGGAAATCATACTGCTCTTGATATCGGCCCACAGAATTTCACGTTCGGTAACGGTCTGGAACGCAATGATCATCTTGTCGATGAAGGGGAAGCAACGGCTGGTCTTTTCACCGATGCTCAGGAAATACCACAGAACGATGGCTGTAGCTAAACTGATCATCAGCCAACCCCAATTCGGGATTTTGTCAATAATGCTGTTTTTCTTTTTTAACATGTTCTCTCCGCCTTTTCTAATAGAACTCTTTGATGCGATGGTACCAGGTACTTGCCGGATCATTCAATTCCTTCAAGTACTTGGACAGCTTTTCCATATATTCCTTTTTGATCTCTGCATAATCAGGATCATAGCAGACGTTCTTCAGCTGGTACGGGTCTTTCTTCAGGTCGTACAGTTCGCCTCGTTCGCTTTCATTGAAGGTGAACTGATAATCCAGGTCGCAGACCATACGCTGACGGTGGGTGTAGAAGTGGTTGTGATATTCACAGAAGACTTCCGTACGACCGTTGCTTTCTTTTTCGCCCATCATCAGAGGCAGAACACTTTCCCCATCCACCGGCTGAGGCGGCTTCACGCCAGCCACATCCAGAATGGTGGGCATCATTTCGTGCAGATAAACGAAGCTGTCGTTATCCTTGGTACCGGCACCCTTCACAACCATAGGAATACGATAGATTTCCTGGAAGGTGAAGGCACCCTTTTCGATCAGCTTATGCGCGCCGAGGCAATCGCCGTGGTCGGCGGTGTAGATGATGATGGTGTCATCATACAGGCCTTCGGCCTTCAGCTTATCTACAATCATACCGATCATGTCGTCGATCATGGTGCAGTGACCGTAGTAACGGGCAGCGATTTCCTGGAAGCCCTTCCAACCGTAGTTTCCGAGACCCCACATCTTTTCGCTCAGATAATAGCCATAGGGCTTATCCAGCAGGTCGTCGCAGTAGCTGGGATGTTCCGGAATGTCGTCCGGGTTGTACATAGAATAGTACGGTTCGGGAACGATACTGGGAGAGTGCGGTCCCCAGAAGTTTGCCCAGATGAAGAAGGGTTTGTCTTCTTCCTTAGCCTTGTCGATCAGGCGGTTGGTTTCGTGAGCAACGAAGTATTCGATGGTGCTTTCCAGCGGACCTTCGTGCTTACAGAACATTTCCTGGATCTGCAGTGCCGGGTTATCGCCTAAGAAGCCGTTGGAAACGTCCACGTTTTCGAAGCCGTTTTCCTTCAGATATAATTCATAGTAGTTGGGTTCGTTGTCAGGCGGCTGATTGAAAATCAGACTGGGGAAGACCTGGCTTCCGGGGAACGCATATCCCATGAAGGGCTTTCCATCATCGAAACCACATTCTTCCGGCATCTTTACCGGGTCAACGTGCCACTTTCCTGCATAACCGCAGAAATATCCGGCATCGTGCATGCAATCGCCCAGCAGCGGAGTTCCTTCCTTGATGCAGGTGAAGTTGTCCACTACGCCGTGCTTGTGAGGATACAGCCCTGTCATAACGCTGGCTCTTGCCGGTGCACAAATGGCCGACGGTGTATAGGCATTTGTGAACTTCATACCTTCTTTGGCCAGCTGGTCGATATGGGGTGTCTTACAGATGTCGTTCATTCCGTAAGCACTGACCGTATCCAGACGCTGCTGGTCAGAGAGGATCAGTAATACATTTTTACGTTTTGCCATGGTCGTTTCTTCCTTTCCAGCGACTCTGCTGCCCAAACACAACTCCGTCGCCCAAGTTATACCATTTTATCTAATTCTAGTACCTTTAATCATACCACTCTCTAATAAAACTGTCAAAAGAATCCTAAGGGCTGCTTCACGGTCACCTTGTAACAGAGTTCCTTACGTTCTCCCGGCTGCAGCACCATGCAGTGGGGCTTATCTTCAAACTCCCCGCTTTCATTGTCCACAGCCGCGCAGCCGTGCCACGGTTCGATACAGATAAACGGCGCCTTTTCCGCACCTTTGGTCCAGAAGGCCATCATGGGGAAGCCCTCAAAGTCCATGCGCAGTCCACGGCCGGTCTCCTTGTGCAGGAGACTCACGCCGGTGGATTTCAATTCATCAAAGATAATAGTGTCCACACGTTCAAACACCCCATGATCCAGGGCGAAGCGGTCCTGGTCCTCCAGGAAGGCTTCCCGTTCCCCTGCACTTACCAGCCCTGCGGCAGTCAGCCGGCGCATCGGCGCCGTCTCCTTCTGGTCGAAGACGATTTCGTAGTCG
>JAFOGM010000073.1 GCA_017386805.1 Bacillota bacterium | reverse complement strand
TTATGACTGGTCAATAAAAAACGGATACGCAGACAATTTAACGATCGATCGAATAAACAACAATGGGAACTATGAACCGTCAAATTGCAGATGGGCAACTGTTAAAGAACAAGCAAATAACAGAAGAACAAACAAAGATACACGACATTGGAAAGGATGTGAACACATGACAGACACTCAGAGGCTTGCAGTTGAGCGGATGAAGGAAATGACGGATGTTACCGTCAGCCCGGATCTGATTGCCCAGGCACTTGGTATGAGCCCTGGAGTCCTTAGAAAGCACGTTCATGACGGCGAGTACAAGATCAGCGCGGTCGATGTCTGCGGAGGACGGATCCGGTTCTTCCGGAAAGACTTCCTGCGAAAGATCGGCGAGTTCCAGGAAGGCGAACTGGAAAAACTGCAGAAGACCGACAGCGACAGGCTGGACGAGATCATCGAACTGATCCGGGTGCAGAACACTATGCTGATGGAAATGCTGGCTTATGTGAAGCTCGGCAGAAAGGAGAGTATCGAATGATAGCTTGGTGGGTAGGAGCGCTTCTGTTTTTCCTTGGTGACATGGTCGGAATCATTTCTATGGCGATCTGTGCGGGCAGCGCAGACAAACTGGATGAGCAAATAAAAATGAACCGCCAGCGCGGCAACGCTGACGGATCTGGAGAAAGGAGTTCACGCGAATGAAATCCTACAGGAAGTATACCACATATGAAAAGGAAAGAAAAGTCTTTGCGACAATCATGCTGCTGATCCTGGTGATCATTCTTGCCTGGGGAGTGTTCGAGGTCGTTTCCATGAACAATCAGGCGCCGGCGTGGCCTGGTGAAGTGAAAGAGTACCCGATGGCCAACGCGAAGATCAGCTGGGTTCAGACCCACCACCCGGGACCGTGGGGGAGTGGTGACTGATGGCCATTGAAGCAAAAGCCAGTTTCCTGCGGCAGATGGAGAAGAAGCTGGAAACAGAAACGACCGCCAGCACGATGGCAAAGGTTCTGTCAATCATGGCGGACGTGATGGAAGGCTTCGACATGAGGGAAGTCGGGTTCGAGGAAGAAGCGGACGATCTTCTTGAGTGTTTCCTTCAGGCGCTGGACGTACAGGGCAGGAGTAAGAAGACGATAGCACATTACCGGCTGATCCTTGGGAAACTGCTTGCAGAAACGAAAGTATCGGCGCGGAGGATCACGGTGTACCATCTTCGCAGCTACCTGGCAAAGAAGAAGGAAGAAGGGCTGAAGGATTCAACGCTGGCCCATCACAGGGAAGTGTTCAGCAGTTTCTTCGGGTGGCTGTTCCGTGAAGGTCTGATCGAGAAGAACCCGGTTGTCAACCTGGGCAGCATCAAGGTGGCAAAGGAAGAAAAGAAAGTGTTCACCGACATCGACATGGAGAAGATGAAACAGAACTGCCGGCGGTTGGTGGACAAAGCAATCATCACCTTTTTGGCCTCCACGGGATGCCGGGTGGCGGAGCTGGTCGGATTGGACCGGAACGCGCTGGATCTGGAGAACCTGGAATGCGTGGTACGCGGGAAGGGCAACAAAGAGCGGACAGTATACATCGACAATGTGACGGCCATGTATGTGAAAAAGTATCTGGCCACCAGGAATGATACCTGTGAAGCATTGTTTGCCACCAGAGCAAAAGAACGGTTCAACACTGGCGGTATCCGCGACATGCTGAAGCGACTGGAAGAACGCTGTGGAGTGGATCACATCCACCCTCACAAGTTCAGGAGAACGCTGGCAACGAACCTGGCAAAGCGGAACATGCCGATCCAGACAATCGCGGCGATCCTGGGCCACGAAAAGATTGAAACGACGATGGAATACATCGTGATGAACAAGGAAAGCACGAAGATGCAGTACCGCCAGTATTACGCGGTATAAGCTGATGAAAATGACGGAAT
>JAFOGM010000072.1 GCA_017386805.1 Bacillota bacterium | reverse complement strand
GTCAGCGCCGAACAGAGCAGCTTCGTCACCGCCGGTACCAGCTCTGACTTCCAGAATTACGTTTCTTTCATCGTTGGGGTCCTTGGGGATCAGCAGGATCTTCAGTTCCTGGCTGAATACTTCAATCTTGTCTTCCAGTTCGGAAATCTCCATCTTCGCCATTTCCTTCAGGTCTTCGTCGCCGCCAGCTTCTGCCAGCAGTTCCTTTGCTCCTTCCAGATCCTCAGAGGCCTTCTTGTACTCTCTGTATTTATTTACGATGGGTTCCATTTCGCCCATCTCTTTGATGTGCTTCTGCCAGACGGTTTGGTTACTGATCACATCGGGATCGGATACCTTCAGGCTCAGCTCTTCGTACTTTTCCAGAATAAAGTCTAATTTGCCAAACATCGTTCTTTTTTCTCCTGTTTTTAACAAAAATGCCAATTGTGGCCATAAGCCACCACTTTATATTCTAACTATTTAGTATATCATCATTTTGCCAGAAAAAAAACCGGAAATTTAACATTTCCGGTTTCATTTTCATTATTCCATGTTGAACTTCTTCTTGAACTTGTCAATACGACCACCACGGTTGATGTGCTTCTGCTGTCCGGTAAAGAACGGATGGCAAGCGGAGCAAACGTCCAGTCTCATTTCTTCCTTAGTGGACTTGGTCATGAAAGTGTTACCGCAAGCGCAAACTACCTTGCAGTCTACGTACTTAGGATGGATTCCCTGCTTCATTTCTGATTCACCTCTTTTCTTTTCTATATTCCGTTTATATCTCGATCCTGGGGACTGAATCACCGCAGGATTCATGGCTTAATAAAGCATACTATAGAATAGTATCATAAGTCCGAATTTCCCGCAAGTCCTTTTTTGCTTTTGTCGAATCTTTTTTGATCACGGGTATGTAGTAATTATTTAACAAGGTCATAAATTTATTCAATGGTTCCGTCTGCAGATTCTACTGTATTTTCCCCAGAAATGGGTGTATTATGAAACAAGAGAGTAATCTATTTTCTATAGGAGGTTATACTATGAACATTCAGGAAGAAGCTCTGTTATTCCACGAACAGCTGAAAGGTAAAATCGACATTAAGGGTAAGGCTCCCGTGACCAACGCCAAGGAACTGTCCCTGGCTTACACCCCCGGCGTAGCAGAACCCTGCCGTTACATCGCAAAGAACAAGGCAGACGTTTACAAGTATACCGGTAAGGGCAACATGGTTGCCGTAGTTACCGACGGTTCCGCCGTTTTAGGTCTGGGCAACATCGGTCCCGAAGCAGGGATGCCCGTTATGGAAGGTAAGTGCGTTCTGTTCAAGGAATTCGCTGGCGTAAACGCTTTCCCCATCTGCGTGGCTTCTCAGGACGTAGAAGACATCATCCAGACCGTAAAGATGATCGCCCCCAGCTTCGGTGGTGTGAATCTGGAAGATATCGCTTCCCCCCGCTGCGCTGAAATCGAACGCCGTCTGAAGGCAGAACTGGACATCCCGGTCTTCCACGACGACCAGCACGGTACCGCCATCGTTGTTACCGCCGGCCTGATCAACGCTCTGCGCGTGGTAGGTAAGGAATGGAAGGACGTCACCGTAGCCATCTCCGGCGCAGGTGCTGCAGGCTCCGCTGTTGCAAGAATGCTGCTGAACATGGGCGCAAAGGACATCTTCTGCTGCTCCAGTAAGGGCATCTTAAACAGAAACGAAACCTACTCCAACTGGGTACACCAGGAAATCGCCAACATGACCAACAAGGAATGCCGTACCGGCGGTATGGCAGAAGCCCTGAAGGGTACCGACATCTTCGTAGGCGTATCCGTAAAGGATGTTGTTTCCAAGGAAATGGTGGAATCCATGGCTCCCGGCGCTATCGTGATCCCCATGGCGAACCCCGACCCGGAAATCCAGCCCGACGTAGCTAAGGCTGCAGGCGCTGCTGTTGTAGGTACCGGCCGTTCCGACCACCCCAACCAGATCAACAACGTACTGGCCTTCCCCGGCATCTTCCGCGGTGCTCTGGACGCAAAGGCAAGCGACATCAACGAAGAAATGAAGGTTGCCGCAGCGAAAGCCATCGCATCTCTGGTTTCCGACGAAGAACTGTCCGCTGACTACATCATCGTTCCGCCCTTCGATGAACGCGTAGGCGAAACCGTAGCCAAGGCCGTATACGACGCAGCTATTGCTTCCGGCGTAGCAAGAATCTAGTTTGAACGCATAACAAAAGACCAGCTCTCCAGCTGGTCTTTCTTTTTATTTTTGTCTGCAAACCACAGTGCGGTCGTGTCCTGCCAGGTCCTTCAAAACCTCACAGGAGAAACCGTGTTCTTCCGCCAAGGCTGTGATCAGTTCTCCCTGATCGTGGCCGATTTCCAGAAGCATTACGCCCTGGGGCTTTAAGAACCAGCCAGCCTTTTCAAAGATACGGCGGTACAGATCCATACCGTCCTGTCCTCCATCCAGAGCCAGCATAGGTTCGTGATCCTTCACCTCGCGCATGAGGCCGGGAATCACATCACTGGGTATGTAGGGGGGATTGGAACAGATCATATCGAACTGCTTCTTTCCCTTTTGTTTCTTTTCGTTATAGCCGATGGCCTCCCACAGATCCCCTTCCTGGAAGTTGATATTCAGGTTGTAGCCGCCGGCGTTTTTCTTTGCCGTTTTCAGGGCAGCGGGGCTGATATCCGTCGCCGTCACTTTGATCCGGGAGTCATAGTATCCCAAACTCACGGCAATCGCTCCGCTTCCGGTGCAGAGATCCAACACTTCCAGAGATCCCAGCGCCGGCTTTTTCATAGTCTTCAGCTCTTCCAGTGCCGTCTCCACCAACAGTTCGGTGTCCTGACGGGGGATCAGTACGGATTCATCCACATAGAAACGAAGTCCCATGAACTCCTGACTGCCGATGATGTACTGCACCGGTATGCCGGAAGCTCTCCGGTCCACCAGCTTGAAATAATCTTCGCAGGTTTCATCGGACAGCGGATCCGCAGCGTGAGTGAAGAACCAGCTGCGATCCACGTGAAGCATGTGCATCATCAACAACTCTGCATCCAGCTTCGGATCGAGGCAGCCTTCCTGTTGAAAGCGGTTTGTCGCCACAGTGATGATTTCTCTTACGCGCAGTCCCATAGAATTCTCCTTATTTCTTCGCCAGCTCCGCCGCTTCCAGATCGGGACGGCGGGTCACGGTCATATCCTCTGCAATATCCGCAATGATCAGCTCTTCTCCGGACCAGTTGTCCGCCAGAACCGCCTTCATGGCGGTGATTGCCACTTCCAGCTGGGATTCGTCAGGGCGACGGGTAGTCAGCTTCTGCAGGGCGATCCCCGGAATGGACAGGGTCTTCACCAGGGAGGAGTCGCTGCGGCCGGCCCACTGCAGTACTTCGTAGGACAGACCGGCAACCACGGGCATCAGGGCCAGACGGGAGATCACGCGAACTACCAGATTGGGCCAACCCATGAGGGAGAACAGCAGTAAGCTGATGATCATAACGAACACCATAAAGCTGGTTCCGCAGCGGGGATGGAGCGTTTCGAAGCTCTGAGCATTTTCCGGAGTCAGCTCCAGGCCATTTTCGTAACAGTGGATGGTCTTATGTTCTGCGCCGTGGTACTGGAACACGCGGCGGATTTCTTCCATCTTAGCGATGACAGAAACGTAACCCACGAAGAGAACGATACGCAGGATCCCTTCCATCAGATTCAGCAGAAGGTCGTTTTCTGTCAGTGTTCTTGCAAAGTTGATGATCACGGTAGGGAGAATGATAAAGATCCCCACAGTGAAAGCGATGGCGAAGACCACCGATGCGTATAACATTACGTTCAGTGCACCCTTTTCTCCAAAGTGCTTTTCCAGGAACAGGGTCATCTTGTCCTTTTCATGCTTCTTTTCCACCGGTCCTTCCTTTTCAAAGTCTTCCAGGACCTCGGCGGAATACATCAGGATGGAACAGCCGGTGACCATGGAAGACACAAAGGCCAGAACCCCACGGATAATGGGCCACTTCTTCCAGGCACTGGGCTTCTTACGGGGAGTGACGCGGATGCGCATTCCTCCATGGGGATTCCGGATCACAGTGGCCAGTCGGTCCGGTCCCTGCATCATGATCCCTTCCATCACCGCCTGACCGCCGATTTTGGTGGGGCAGGCGTTTTTCATAAAGATTTTATTTAAGTCCATTGGTATCCTCCAACCCGATTTTCTTCATGATCTGAATAAAATCTTCGTTGTTCTTTGTATGAGCCATCTGGTCCACGATACGTTCCGTGGCTTCCTGGGTCCCCAGGTTGGCCATGGCGCGGCGCATGATCCACACGGCTTCCAGTTCTTCCTGTGTCATTAAAAGGTCTTCGCGGCGGGTTCCCGATTTGTTCAGGTTGATGGCCGGGAAAATCCTCTTTTCGGACAGCTTTCTGTCCAGGTGAAGTTCCATGTTACCGGTTCCCTTGAATTCTTCGAAGATCACATCATCCATGCGGCTCCCGGTTTCCACTAAGGCTGTGGCCAGAATGGTTACGGAACCTCCTTCTTCAAAGTTTCTGGCCGCACCAAAGAATTTCTTGGGCCAGTAGAGGGCTGTGGGATCCAAACCTCCGGACAGGGTTCTTCCGGAGGCGGGAACCACCAGATTATAAGCTCTGGCCAGTCTGGTCAGGCTGTCCAGTAAAATCACAACATCTTTTCCGTGTTCCGCCAGACGCTGAGCTCTTGCCAGAACCATTTCCGCTACCTTCACGTGATTCTGAGGCATTTCATCGAAGGTGGAGTAGATCACCTCACCCTTGATGGAACGCTGCATATCGGTCACTTCCTCCGGACGTTCGTCCACCAGAAGAACGATCAGTTCCACTTCGGGATATTTCTTTTCGATGCTGGCAGCCACATTCTTCAGCAATACGGTCTTCCCCGCCTTGGGAGGCGCCACGATGAGGCCTCGCTGACCGCGGCCGATGGGGGCAATCAGATCGATCAGACGCATGGACAGTTCTCTGGAACCATCCTCCAGCGCCAGACGCTGATTAGGGAAGATGGGCGTCAAATCGTCGAAATCCGGACGGCGGATGGATGCACCCGGTTCGTCACCATTGACGGTCTTCACATATAACAGAGCTCCGAACTTTTCATCTTCGTTGGGACGACGGGTGATCCCCAGGATCTTATCCCCGGTCTTCAGGCGAAAACGTCGGATCTGGGTAGGGGACACGTAGATGTCCTGCTCGCTGGTGAGGAAATTGTGGAATCGTAAAAAACCAAAGCCGCCTTCCACGATTTCCAGGATCCCTTCCACTTCCGGACGCTCTTCCTGACGCCGCACCTCAGAGCGCTGCTCTTCCTGTAACACTTGTTCTTCCATTTCTATATTCCCTCTATTCTTCATCCTCAACCACGTCACCTTCGGCTACTTCCGGTTCGATGGAATAGATCTGTTCCAACAGCTTTCCGATTTCTTCCGTTTTCGGGTAAACATAATACGGAGAATTCGGATCCGGCCAGTTGGGGATCACATAGGTCTGGATATCGTCTCCACTGAGGCCGATGGCCTTGGTGGCGATCTTTGTAGCCATTTCCAGGGTGATATCGGATTCCACGTTGTCAAAGACCACTTCTGCAGTGTTCAGCAGATTGGACTTCAACACCTGTTTGAATGCGGACTTCACGAATTCCTGCTGAGCCTTTACACGACCCAGGTCACCTTCCACGTAACCGGAACGATAGCGCAGGAACTGCATGGCGTGATCACCGTCCAGAACCTGTTCCCCCTTGTAGATGTTAATGTAGAGCGGGGGATCGGCTGTGGGGTCGCTGTATTTCATATTGAAGGGAATGTTCATCGGTACGCCGCCGATGGCATCCACCACATTCTTTACGCCGTCGTACTTAATGACCGCATAATAGTGCAGCGGCATTCCTAAAAGAACGTCGCTGACCGCCTTGGCGGTGTTCACTGCAGAGCCCTTGTAGGCAGCATTGATCTTCTTTTCCGCCGGCTTGGTATAGCCCGGTCGTTCGTAGTACGTATCTCGCGGAACGGAGATCACGTCCACGTGCTTGGCTTTCATATCGAAGCTGGCAACCATAATGGTGTCCGTCAGGTTTTCGTTGATGCCCAGCAGCAGAACATTGACGCG
>JAFOGM010000071.1 GCA_017386805.1 Bacillota bacterium | reverse complement strand
GGATCAACTATTCAGCAAATAAAAGCGGATGAGAAAAAAGCAGGTCATTACGACCTGCTTTACTTTTTTGGTGTTACTAATTCAAATACGACGTATCATCATCCATCATGGGATTGTCCAGATCCACGAGACCATCCACCAGAGACTGGTCAGGGTCGTCGCTGTCGGCCAGTTCCAGGGCGTCAGCACCGCCGCCATCATATTCGTCGCCGTAAGCTGCGCTCATGGCTTCGTTGATGGTCATGGAGTATTCTTCCGGTTCGTAGTTGAGGCAATCTTCAAAGTCGTAGTCGTAGCTGTCACCGCCCAGAGCTTCCATGCGGGAGGTGGCAATGGCTTCACTGACGGAGACGCGGGAACGTTCGCCGGTATCCATGTTCTTTACCAGGACTTCACCTTCCAGAGCATACCAGTTACGGAAGCGATACAGTTCGTCGATGAAGGGACGACGGCCTTCTTCTTCGTCGATCTGACGAGCCAGGCCGATGAGGGATTTCTTGATTTCATCCATCAGGGTGTGGATTTCCACGGTGGAATCCGGCATGTGTTCGGTAATGTCGGTAAAGTAATTCTTCAGCAGATCCAGCATGGTTTCGCTGGTCACCTGGGACAGAACCTGATAGAAGCCATCGTAATCCACGTCTTCTTCCAGTTCCATCAGATCGGCCAGATGGTCAAAGTATTCAAATTCTTCCGGGGATTCGATATCCAGCAGCTGTAATAATCTTTCGTAATCCATTGTCATTCTCCTTTGGTGTGATGCGGGAGCGCGAGGCTGCCGCGGCTCTTTATACAGTAGGTAAATCGAAATTCTTGAAAGCTACACGGAATTCCGTCAGCTCGAAGATGCGGTTGATCATGTTGACGAAGTTCTCCGACAGGTCGCTGGCGTAGAAGGTGTGGTCGCCGCTGCGTTGGTCAGCAAAGAGGTCTTCGTTCTCCAACACCTGGTGGATCCGGTGAACCACTTCTTCGGAGGGGTTTACGATCCGGAGATCCGGGTAGATCCGGCGGATGTTATCGCGGATCAAAGGATAGTGGGTACAACCTAATACCAGAGTGTCGATTTTATAATAGCGGATGAAATTGTCCATGTAATGGCGAATGGTCAGGTCCATGATCTCGTTTTCGATGATCCCTTCTTCGATGAGGGGAACGAAAGCGGGACAAGCCAGGCCGTGGACCTGCAGTTCCGGACGCTTTTGATGGATCAGGGCTTCGTAACTCTTGCTCTTGATGGTCACCTTCGTTCCGATGATCCCGATTTGACTGGTTTCGTCACAGTCGGCGCAGATCTTATTGGCAGCCGGCTGGATCACACCCATGATGGGGATCTGAGGGAAGCGGGCCTGAAGGTCGCGTAAACAAGTTGCTGTGACGGTGTTGCAGGCGATGACGATCATTTTTACGTCCTGATGAAGCAGGAAGTCGCAGATTTCTCTGGCGAAATTTTTAATGGTGTCCGGACTTTTGGAACCGTAGGGGGTACGGGCCGTATCCCCGAAGTATATGATCCGTTCGTTGGGAAGAGACCGCATCAAAGGAGCGATGCAGGTCAGACCACCCAGACCGGAGTCGAAAAACCCTATGGGTCTGTTATCCATATTTCGATACCTTCTTTTCTGTTTTCAATCTATTATATGTTATCAAAAAACGATGTATTTGTCCACTCCTGCCACCGTTGACAAAAAAGCCGGAGTATGAGATAGTGACAAGGGTGTCAAAATTTTGACATACAATCCGCAGAAAGAGAAAAGACAACATGTTTGACATTTTAACACAAGCCATTGGGTTCGTGGGTACCGGTCTGATGATCGTATCTTATCAGTGCAAAAAGAGCAGAAATTTATTTTTATTACAGATGGCCTCCAACGTGGCCTATATCATCCACTTCATCATGCTGAACGCTCTGACCGGGAGCATCAGCATCTTCCTGGGTCTGATCCGAAACCGCATCCTCAGCGTTCCGGAAAAGAAATGGGCTCAGTGGAAAGGGTGGATGCCTCTGATCATCGTTTTGAATGTGATCACCACCATTGTGACCTGGAAAGATATGTTCAGTATCCTGCCTTGTCTCGGCATGGTGACTATGACCATTTTCAGCTGGTCCAGAAACGGAAAGAAGATCCGTATGGCCAACTTCCTGGTGAACTCCCCGTCCTGGCTGATCTATGATATCCATACCCATTCCATTTCCGGCATCTTTGCAGAACTGTTCTG
>JAFOGM010000070.1 GCA_017386805.1 Bacillota bacterium | reverse complement strand
GGGGCTGGGAGCAACCATCCCCTCCATTGCAGAGGCACTGGGCGAGTTTACACCCTTTGATAAGACCAGCTACAGCATCATGGGCGATCCGGCCATTGCGGAAGCTCTGCGGGCATTCGGAAAGAAGAACATCGTCATCACCGGGATCGAATCTCACATCTGCGTGGCACAGAGCGCATTGGATCTTCTGGAAGAAGGCTACGATGTTTTCATCTGCGGAGACTGCGTGTCTTCCAGAAAGCCGGAAGATCAGCGTCTGGCATAGCTGCGTCTGAGAGACGCAGGGGCTGTGTACACCAGCATGGAAGCGATTTTATTCGAGCTTTGCGGTGGTGCAAAGGAACCTGGATTCAAAGAAATTTCCGCAATAATTAAGTAAAAGGCAAAGAATTTTACATGAATTTGCGAAAATTTAAAACGAAGAGAAAATTTTTTAGAAAAGATTCATGTTAAAGTTTTTTCGGTTCGTACTCGGGTATATTTTCGATGAAACTTGGAAAAGAAAAGAGTAGTTAAGGCTCTTTTCTTTTTTTGTGGAAAGTATTTCGAAAACCAAAAGAGGGCATAAGACTGGATTGTTAAATTATTATCTACGTGAAAGAAAGGTCCGGCAAAATTGTTTTGGGTGTTTGTGGAAAGAACCGCAACAAACACGGAAACTGTTGAATTTAGTACGTTGACGGGGTCTTGCAAAGATTCGGAGGTAGTGCTATGATTAAGTCAACTTACTTGTGTAAGTCTATTTTGTTTTGTATTTTTTTAGATAAACATCTTTTTAGGAGGAAAATGACATGAGAGAAGTTGTTATCGTAAGCGCAGCTAGAACTCCCATCGGCAGCTTCGGTGGTACTTTAAAGGGAACCCCCACTGTTACTCTGGGTGCGATCGCAGTAGAAGAAGCGATCAAGAGAGCTGGTATCAGCGCTGATATGGTAGATGAAGTCATTCTGGGTTGTGTACTGCAGGCTGGTCTGGGTCAGAACGTTGCAAGACAGATTTCCATGGCTGCTGGTATTCCGAAGGAAGTTCCCGCACTGACCATCAATAAGGTTTGTGGTTCCGGTCTGAGATCTGTAGGTCTGGCTACTTCCATCATCAAGGCTGGCGATGCTGACATCGTAGTTTGCGGTGGCGCAGAATCCATGTCTATGGCTCCCTACGTACTGCCGACCGCAAGATGGGGATCCAGAATGGGCGATACTAAGATGATCGATGTTATGACCAACGACGGTCTGACCGATGCTTTCAACCACTACCACATGGGTATCACTGCTGAAAACGTTGCTGAACAGTGGGGCCTGACCAGAGAACAGCTGGACGAATTCGCATTAAAGTCTCAGCAGAAGGCAGAAGCTGCTGTTAAGGGCGGTAAGTTCAAGGATGAAATCGTTCCTGTAGTAATTCCTCAGAAGAAGGGCGATCCCATCGTATTCGACACCGATGAATTCCCGAAGTTCGGTTCCACTATGGAAAAGATCGGTAAGGTAAGACCGGCATTCAAGAAGGATGGTATCGTAACCGCTGCTAACGCTTCCGGTATCAACGATGCTGGTGCTGCTTTCGTAGTAATGGCTAAGGAAAAGGCTGAAGAACTGGGTCTGGAATATCTGTGCACCGTGAAGTCCTATGCATCTGCTGGTGTAGATCCTTCCATCATGGGCGTAGGTCCGATTCCCTCCTCTCAGAAGGCTCTGAAGCTGGCTGGTCTGACCGTAGAAGATATCGACCTGTTCGAAGCAAACGAAGCGTTCGCTGCTCAGTCTTTGGCTGTAGGCCGTGACCTGAACATTCCGGAAGAAAAGCTGAATGTAAACGGTGGTGCAATCGCTCTGGGTCACCCGATCGGTGCTTCCGGTGCTCGTATCCTGATCTCCCTGATCTACGAAATGAAGAAGAGAGATTCCAAGTACGGTCTGGCTACTCTGTGCATCGGCGGCGGTATGGGTACTGCTCTGATCGTAGAAATGTAATTTCGATCTGAAAAGAAAATCATAAAAATAAAAGGGGCTGTCCGCAGGGACAGCCCTTTTTTGTAAAGCGAAGCGATTGCCGCAATGCGGCATGAAGATACGGGTTGGACGGGATTCCGGCTGTACGAATATCTGCTGTAGAGCATGACAGCGTCAGCAGACTTGTGATATACTATAGAAAATTGCGAGAGGAGAATGCCTATGAGTACGGAAGAATTAAAGAAGGAAGAACGGATCGAAGAACCGAAGAAGCAAAATGAATTGATATCCTACGCAATCTTTGGCGTGGCGACTACCGTGGTCAGCATGGTTGTCTATGGTGTTTGCAACAGCGTCTTCGAGATGCACTACCTGATTTCCAATATTGTGTCCTGGGTTCTGGCAGTGGCCTTCGCGTACATCACAAATAAGATGTTTGTGTTTAAGACCCGCGGCATGGGTTTTGCGCAGCTGAAGAGAGAAATTTCTCTGTTTGTCAGCGCTCGCCTGGCTTCTCTGCTGGTGGAAGAAATCGGCCTGTTTGTCCTGATCGGTATGGTAAAAATGGGTGAAATCGGCGGAAAGCTGATTATGCAAGCGGTGGTCATCGTACTGAATTTCTTCTTCAGTAAGCTGGTGATTTTCAAGAAAGAAAAATAATGAATGATAAGCAAAAGCCCCGGCGGAACAGATCCGCCGAGGCTTTTTATCGTTATTGGATTGTTTCGTAATGATTCATGTCGTTAAAGATCTGGATTTCCAGATCTTCCAGATGCAGTTCGAAGGAGAAGAGGTCCTCGGCCAGAATTTGACGAAGGGGAGCCAGTTCCTCTTCGGTGTAGGCTTCGGGGATCCAATGCTCATCTTCCCAGTATCCCCGCGGCTTAAAGTAGGCCAGGGTGATATGCGGTGTCCAGGTTTCGCCCAGATCCACGATGCTGTTAAAATGATCGTGAAAGGCACACAGCAAATCGTCATGAGGTTCTTCTGCTGTGACGCCAAGTACAACGCTGGTATGGCACATGTTAAACGTATGGGTTCCGTGGACAGGAATCTGTTCGGGGCCGTCCACGGATCGGACGCTGCGCTGCAGCTGAGTCAGAGAATCACAAAGCCGCGGCTGGTAATATTCGATGCCAGTTTCAATCTGATCGCAGGGCGGAGCTGCTGCAATGT
>JAFOGM010000069.1 GCA_017386805.1 Bacillota bacterium | reverse complement strand
TTCCCGGAATGGACCGGCTACGGTCTGGAAGGACTGAGAGAGGCTGTAAAAAAAGTCGTAGCCACAGCAAAGCGCAGTGAACCCATCTTCATCTACGGCGGTCTTCGCCACCAGCTGAATGGACTGGAATTAAATGAGATCCGCGAAGAACTGGATCAACTCTGCCCCGATCAGCCCATCCTGATCCTGGTCATGGACTGCACCGCCTGTCTGATGAACACCCAGGCAATCGACATGATCCACGCTGCCGCAGCGGAAGACGGGATCCGAAACATCTCTCTGGATTACATCGTCTCCGTCATTGCCCCGCCGGATTACGAGAAATATCAGGCCTATGTACAGAAACAGGGCCGGATTCTGGCCAACCGTGGTTTCACCACCGTCAACGACTGCGGTTCCTTCGACTACCCTCAGACCGTCTACCGCAGCAGCCTTCAGGAACTTCTGATGGAAGATCAGATGACACAGCGTTACCTGTCTTCCTATCTGCTGATGGAACCGGAAGAAGTTTCCACCGTCTTATGGAAGCTGCGCCAGCGTCAGACCGAATGCATCGAACTGGATAACATGATCCGCTGCGATGGGCTTCACATCTGTGTGATGCCGGGAATCTTCGACGAAGAACTTCTGGAAAAGCTCTGTGTGGATGCTGCCGACATCGGCTGTGATCTCATGCTGACTTCCCACGGCCAGGAGGCCATGGAAACCTGCGCTAAGGTCATCGATACTGTGAGAAGCTCCGGATACAAAAAGAACGCCGCCGTATTATGCTACGAAGACGTTCTTTCCGATAAAGAGATTTATGAATTTGTTCCCGAAGAAGATATTGTACTTTGGAAGGATTTAGATCCCGATACCGCTTCCAACGTGGAACAGATGATCGACCGTATGACTGTGGATGCTGCAGCCGCCCTGGGCATGGAAGGCCGTCTGGGTTCCATCCAGAAAGGTATGGCTGCTGACTTCACGGTTCTTCCCAAGGATCCTTACAAAGGAAGCATCGATGCCTTCCGCGATATGAAGGTCGCATTCACCGTTGTCAACGGCAGAATCGTACATCGTTAATAAACGATAACCATTGGAATTACTGGACGACAAGGACTACTGCAGTCATGTCGTCCTTTTCTTTTCCTCCCATCACCGCTCTTGCCCGATGAAGCAGATGTTCTGCCGCCGCACAGGGGTCGGAGGACGTTTGGTCAAAGATTTCATCCTTCAACCAGCGAATTCCCTGGCGGCGGCCCGCTTCAGCAACGCCATCCGACAACAAGATCAATTGATCCCCTGTCCGAAGGCGATGATTCCATGAGGGGACCGGAAGGTCGCCAACAACCCCCATGGGGAGACTGGGCAGCATGACAACATCCAGTTGATTTCCCCGGCGGATCAACGTCAGCGACGCTCCGGTTTTATAGAGTTGGAGATTTCCCGTTTGCAGATCGATCAGCGCCAGATCCAAAGAGGAATAACATTCTTCCCCCCGTCCGGCCCGGTACACCATCACCGCATTGGTGATTTGCAGCGCCAGAGGAGGTGAATATCCCGCCCGCAGGAGATGTTCCACCGTTTGAACGATCAATTCACTCTCCCTCTTTGCTCTGCGGCCGCTGCCCATTCCATCACTGAGAACCACAGCGAAGATTCCTTTTCCAATCTCACCATAACAGACACTGTCGCCGGAAACCAAACCGCTTCCAGCCAGACCGGCCAGTCCCACGCTTACACGAAGGGGCTTCCCCTGTTCCTTCACCCCTCTCTTTCTCAGCCAGCATGTCTTGTCCATGGTTTCTCCCTTTCCCTTCTGCGGCTTCAGTATACCAAACAGCTTTGTCGAAATATGTCAAAACCCGCTGTCGAAACCAAAAAAGTTTTCGACAGCGGGTCTCATATTTCTCAATATTTACATCATCTCAAAGATTCCCAACAAGCCATGGGATCCCAGGGTCATAATCACACCAGCCAGTACGATCCCCATAAGAATCGCTGGAATGGCCTCTCTCATACGCAGGTCCATGAGCAAGGCCAATACACTTCCGGACCAGGCTCCCGTCCCCGGTAAGGGAATTCCCACGAACAACAACAGTCCCCAGGGACCGTATTTATGGATCACATCCGACTTACTGAGCACCTTAGCCTTGTATCGTTTCACGATTCCACCAAAGGCCTTTGTCTGTCCCAGAAAATCCAGGATCCAGCGTCCAAACAGGATCACGAAGGGTACCGGTATGATGTTTCCTACTATACAGATCACCAGCGCCTCCAGCCAGTGGAACCCTAAGGCTGCTCCCAGAACCACGCCGCCGCGCAGCTCGATGAAAGGCACCATGGATACCACTAAAAGCGCCAGTTCCGGATCAAAATATCCAGAGATAATATCACTAAAGGTTTGCATTCTTCTCTAACATTCCCCTTTAAATTTATAAACGTTCCAGACAAGTCTTCCGGAACAGGTCATATTCCTTCACTCCCACACAGCGGTCATTTTCAAATTCCAGTTCCACGATCCAGGGCATCAGATCCACGATTCTCTGAAAATCTCCGTAGCCGAAGGTGGTGTCAAAATAATTCACCACCGTGCTCAGGGCCGTTCCATGGGTTCCGATGGCCACGTTAGAGCAGCCAGCTTCGCCAGATGCACTGCCAAAGGAATCCAGAACCCTCTGCAGAGCTTCCAGGTTTCTCGTCTGCACTTCTCCCAGAGTTTCCCCGTGTTCCAGTGCAAATCCAAAATCCGCCCACTGCTTCTCCGCAAAGGAATCAAAGTCATCCAACCAGCCGTCGCCCACCTTGCGTTCTCTGAAATCATAGTCCGTATGGATGGTCAGCCCTGCCTGATCCGCAAAGTCCTTCACTGTATCGATGGCTCTGTGATAAGGGCTGGACCAAACAGCTCCAATTTCCTTATCTTTTAAGAATTCCGTCACCAGAAGCGCATCTTTTCTTCCCTGTTCCGTCAATTCGCGGGTCAGATCATCGTGATTATCGTAATTCGGTTCTGCATGGCGAACAAAGTAAACTTTCATTTTTATCCAAACAACTTTCCGGGATACTTCCCTTCTTCCACCAGTTCCGTGATGGCTTTCGCCACCGCTTCCCGGTCTTCCAGATATGTAATTCCATACCACTGATCCGGGGTTTCCAGCACTTTGACTCTGGCCTTTCCCTCTCTCAGCTTCTGATCAATGATTTCCGGAAGAAGGTATTCCGTCTTCAGTTCCTGGCCGTGTTCTTCCAGGAATCTGGGGAAGCCTTCCTTCAAAACATCCAGAAATTCCGGTGTCAGTCCCCACATATTCATGGACACATGGGACTCCACGTCCAGAACGCGGACTGTACCGTCGCTCTGTTCGGCAACCGCCCCCTGCGAGGTCTTTCGGATGTTCCGGGTCTCATCTACCTTCACCAGATAGCCGTCTTCCCCTACCTGACAGATCCCGCGGGTCACGGTCCCATTGTCGCTGAGGGTATTCTTCAGAACGAAGCCCGCCATGCAGTACTCCGCCGGGACAGTGGATTCCACCGCGCCGTCAGAAGCGCCATCGGCGCTGGCTGCCAGGAAGTCGTATACTTGACGGAAGGCTGCTTTTCCGTAATAGTCATCGGCATTGATCACCGCGAAGGGTTCCTTCACGATGTCGCGG
>JAFOGM010000068.1 GCA_017386805.1 Bacillota bacterium | reverse complement strand
GAGGCGGTCAGCAATGCGGTGATCCATGCCTATCCGGAAGGAGAAGGAGAGGTGGTGCTGAAGCTGTGCCTCTACGACGACGGTGTTTTGACCATGACGGGGGAAGATCACGGTGTAGGGATCCAGGATGTGGCTTTGGCCAGAGAACCGCTGTATACCACTGGAAGCATGGAGGAGCGGTCCGGCATGGGGTTTACGGTGATGGAAAGTTTTACTGACCGATTGGAGGTGGTTTCTGCGCCAGGGAAAGGAACCCGGGTCACCATGATGAAACGGTTGGATCTGAGCTATGGGCGCTGAACGGGAACGCCTGGGAAAAACGGAAGTCTATGAACTGATCCGGGAAGCACAGCGGGGAAGTGACCTGGCGAGGGAACGTTTGATCCAGGCCAATACCGGCTTGGTGAAAAGTCTGGCCTTGAAATTTACGCTGCAAGGCTATGAACTGGATGATCTGATGCAGATCGGCTTCATTGGGCTGATCAAGGCCATCGAACGGTTTGATCTGTCTTACGATGTCATGTTCTCTACATATGCAGTACCGCTGATTTTAGGGGAATTGCGGCGTTTTCTCCGGGATGATGGAAAAATCAAGATCGACCGTCAGACCAAGCAGGACGTTCGAAAGATGCGGACCATCGTGGAGGAGCTGACGCGAAGGGAAGGAAACAGCCCACACCTCAGTCAGATTGCCGCAGCTATGGGGGTGGACCAGGACAGGATCGTCTGCCTGATGGAAGCTCAGGAGGCCATGTACAGCGTGGAAAGTCTGGACGATCCGGAAGGGGCTGCAGGCCGGGTAGCGGGAGATCATTCGGAACGTTCTCTGGTGGAACAGATGGACCTGAAAGCGGCAATCGCTTCGCTTCCGAAGCGGGAACAAACGATCCTGATCCTGCGGTATTTCCGGGATATGACGCAGCAGCAGATTGCGGATCGACTGGGTATGAGTCAGGTCCAGGTATCCCGGATGGAGAAGAAAATTATGGTCCAACTTCGCTCGGAAATGCAAGAAAATGCGTGATTGTGATTGGTGGAACAATTCGAGTGCTCACAACAAAAAAACAGAGAAATTTTCGCCATTTTTTTGATATTAGGCTTGCAAAATCCGGCGAAAAATGTAATACTATAAACGTATGCTGTTAAAACTGTAACAATTTCATTGTTACGGCATATTACCTTGCAAAAAGGTGAACTTGTTAAATTATTTAAGGAGGCATAAAACATGAACTTTCAACTGACAAAAGAACAGGAGTTTGTGAGAAAGATGGTACGCAGCTTCGCAGAAACTGAATGCGAACCTATTGCTGCTGAAATTGACCAGGCACACAGATTCCCCGTAGAAACTGTAGAAAAGATGGCTAGATTTGGCATGCTGGGCGTTCCCTTCCCGACCGAATTCGGCGGTGCAGGCGGCGACCACATCTCCTACGCAATTACCGTAGAAGAACTGTCCAGAATCTGCGCATCCACCGGCGTTATCTGCTCCGCACACACCTCTCTGTGCTGCTGGCCGATCTTCAACTTCGGTACTCAGGCTCAGAAGGAAAAGTATCTGCCCGACCTGCTGTCCGGTAAGAAGCTGGGTGCTTTCGGTCTGACCGAACCTGGCGCTGGTACCGATGCATCTGGTCAGCAGACCAAGGCTGTTCTGGACGGCGAAGAATACGTTCTGAACGGTTCCAAGGTATTCATCACCAACGGTGGTTATGCAGATACCTTCGTAGTAATGGCTATGACTGACAAGTCCAAGGGTACTCGTGGTATCTCCGCATTCATCGTTGAAAAGGGCGACGAAGGCTTCTCCATCGGTAAGACCGAAGATAAGCTGGGTATCTGCGCTTCTTCCACCACTGAACTGATCTTCGAAAACTGCAGAATCCCCAAGGATCGTCTGCTGGGTAAGGAAGGTCAGGGCTTCAAGGTAGCTATGGCTACTCTGGATGGCGGCCGTATCGGTATCGCATCTCAGGCTCTGGGTATCGCTCAGGGTGCATTCGACGTTACCGTTGAATACATGAAGTCCAGAAAGCAGTTCGGTAAGTCTCTGTCCAAGTTCCAGGCTCTGCAGTTCGAAATGGCTGAAATGGCTACCAGAATCGAAGCTGCTAGACTGCTGATCTACAAGGCTGCTTTCAAGAAGGACCAGCACGTTCCCTATAGCGTAGACGCTGCAATGGCTAAGCTGTTCGCTGCTGAAACCGCTATGTATGTTACCACCAAGTGCGTTCAGTTCCACGGCGGTTACGGTTATACCAAGGACTACCCGGTAGAACGTATGATGAGAGATGCTAAGATCACCGAAATCTACGAAGGTACTTCCGAAGTACAGAAGATGGTTATCGCAGCTTCCGTATTTGGTAAATAATCAAAGGGAGGAGACATAGTAATGAAAGTTATCGTATGCGCAAAGCAGGTACCTGATACCAACGAAATCAAGATCAATCCGGAAACCGGTGCTCTGATCAGAGACGGTGTTCCTTCTATTCTGAACCCGGACGATGCTAACGCACTGGAAGAAGCTCTGAAGCTGAAGGACCAGCGTCCGGACACCCACATCACCGTTATTTCCATGGGTCCCCCCCAGGCAACCGACATGCTGTTCGAATGCTTAGCTATGGGTGCTGACGAAGCAATCCTGCTGAGCGACAGAGCTGTAGGTGGTTCCGATACCTTCGCTACCTCCAACGCACTGTCCGCAGTAATCGACAAGTACGTTAAGGAATTCGGTCCTTATGACATCATCTTCGGTGGTCGTCAGGCTATCGACGGTGATACCGCTCAGGTAGGTCCGCAGATCGCTGAAAAGCAGCACCTGCCCCAGGTTACTTACGTAGTTGATTTCCAGGTTTCCGAAGATGGTAAGACTGTTACCGTTAAGAGACAGCTGGAAGACGGTTACGAAGTTATCGAAGTTAACACTCCTTGCATGCTGACTTGCACCAAGGAACTGAACGAACCCAGATACATGTCCATCGGCGGCATCTTCAAGAAGGACAAGAAGATCACCGTTTGGAACGCTGCTGACTGTGAAGTTGACCTGACCGTTGTAGGTCTGAAGGCTTCCCCGACCAACGTATTCCGTTCCTTCACTCCGCGTCCGAAGGGCAAGGGTTCCATGGTTGCAGGCGATACCGAAGCTGAAATTGCAGCTAACCTGATCGCAAGCTTCAAAGAAAAGCACATCATTTAATAGGAGGAATAAGTAACATGTCTACAAATCTGGCAGATTACAAGAATATTTGGGTATTTGCAGAGCAGCGTCAGGGTAAAATCATGGGCGTAGCTCTGGAACTGATTGGCGAAGCTACCAAGCTGGCTAAGGACATCGACGACGAAACTAAGGTTGCTGCTGTTCTGGTTGGTAACAACATTGATCACCTGGCTAAGGAATGCTTCGAATACGGCGCTGACATGGTTTACATGCTGCAGGATCCGCTGCTCGAAAACTTCACCACCGATGCTTATGCAAAGGTTATGACTGAAGCTATGGAAGAATACAAGCCGGACATCGTTCTGTACGGTGCTACTCACATCGGCCGTGACCTGGCTCCCCGTATTGCAGCTAGAGCACACACCGGTCTGACCGCTGACTGTACTCACCTGGACGTTTCCGTTGCTAAGTACATCGAATTCGCAAAGGCTAACACCACTCTGGATACCTCCACTCTGGATCCCAACAGCCCGGACAAGGGTCTGAAGATGACCAGACCTGCATTCGGTGGTAACCTGATGGCTACCATCATCTCTCCGAGAACCCGTCCGCAGATGGCTACCGTTCGTCCTGGCGTAATGTCCAAGAACGAAAGAGTAGAAGGCAGAACCGGCGAAATCGTTAACGTAGCAGTTAAGCTGGAAGCAGCTGACGTAAGAACCAAGGTTCTGGAAATCGTTAAGGAAGCTAAGGAAATGGTTTCCCTGACCGATGCTGACATCATCTGCTCTGGCGGTCGTGGTCTGGGCGGTCCGGAAGGTTTCGAACTGATCAAGGCATTCGCTGACAAGGTTGGCGGTGTTGTAGGTTCCTCTCGTGCTTGCGTTGACAACGGTTGGATCGACCACGCTCATCAGGTTGGTCAGACCGGTACCACCGTTAAGCCTCAGATCTACTTCGCTTGCGGTATCTCCGGCGCTATCCAGCACTTAGCTGGTATGCAGAACTCCGACATCATCGTAGCTATCAACAAGGATCCGGATGCTCCGATCTTCGAAGTTGCTGACTACGGTATCGTTGGCGACCTGTACAAGGTAATCCCGCAGATCATGGAAGCTTGGGACAAGTAATTTAAACAAGTTCGCGTTAACAAGTTCACTTAGATCATAATAGATCACCGGAAATCACATTTTGTGATTTCCGGTGATTTTTTTGTTCCAAAAGGGAATGATAGTACTATTTCAAGGAGGAACAATATGAAAAAGAATGAGCAACAGAGGAAGGAATACGAAGCTTATGTAAAGCAATTCACTCCCAAACCAAAATTGTTACGAAATGGATTCAAAGCTTTTCTTGTGGGAGGAGGGATCTGCTGCGGTGCATATTGGATCCAGACTTGGTTGACAGGCCGTTGGGGACTTCCGGAACAGGAAGCAAAAACATGGGTGACAGTAATATTGATCTGCAGTGCACAGTTGATTACCGGACTTGGATGGTTCGATTCACTGGCAAAATTCTGCGGTGCGGGATGTATCGTCCCTATTACGGGATTTGCCAATGCCATGGTGTCTCCGGCAATCGAATACAAGGCGGAAGGCCCCGTTTTGGGTGTGGGAGCGAAGCTGTTCAGCGTGGCCGGGCCGGTATTGGTCTGTGGAATCACAGCGTCCATGGTGGTTGGCTTGATCCACTGGGGGGTGACAGTATGAACCATCAAAGAGGAAAGCAGAGCATCGTTTTCTCCAACCCACCCTACATCGTTGGAGCAGCAGCTGTTGGTGGGGTGAAAGAAGGAAAAGGACCGCAGAGAAAATGGTTCGATTTTCTTTTGGAAGATGATATCTTCGGGGAAAAGACCTGGGAAAAAGCGGAAGGGAAAATGTTGAAAAAAGCCATTGATCTGGCTTTGGGAGACGGTCGGCTTCTGGAAAAACAGGTGGATCTCCTTTTAGGTGGAGATCTGATCAATCAGTTGATGATCGCCAATTATGCGGCCAGAGATATGCAGATTCCGTTTTTGGGTTTGTATGGAGCTTGTTCCACCATGACGGAGTCCTTGATTGCAGGATCTGTTTTTATCGATGGAGGATATGCATCCAATGCGGTGTGTGCGGTATCCAGTCACTACTGTACGGCAGAACGACAGTTTCGGATGCCATTGGAACACGGAAATCAGCGTCCTCCTTCTGCGCAGTGGACGGCAACCGCTGCCGGGAGCATGGTACTTTCCGGACGGCGATCACCGGGCCGAAGGATTCGCGTTACCGCAGCAACCATCGGTCGTGTGGTGGATCCTGGAATCAAGAATGTCAATGAAATGGGGGCGGCCATGGCGCCGGCTGCTGTGGATACACTGCTGACGCATTTTCGGGATCTGGAGAGGACTCCTGAAGACTATGATGTAATTCTCAGTGGAGATTTAGGGAATATCGGAAAGAATATTTTGATTGACCTGATGGAAAAACAAGGCTGCCCTGTGGCTGGGCGTTACAACGATTGCGGTGCACTGATGTATAACGAAAGTCAGGATGTTCACAGTGGCGGCAGCGGTTGTGGTTGTTCTGCTTCGTTGTTTGCAGGCAGAGTGATCAAGGAAATGCGCCAGGGAACGATCCATAAGGCGTTGATCATGTCTACAGGGGCACTGTTGTCCACCATCAGTTCAGGTCAAGGGGAATCCATTCCGGGGATTGCTCATGCGGTGGTTTTAGAAGCAGAAGGGGAAATGTGATATGGATTACGTAAAGGTTTTTATTACAGGTGGAGGAATCTGTCTTTTGGGACAATTGCTTTTGGATTTGACAAAGTTGACGGCTCCGAGGATCCTGGTGATTTTTGTTGTCAGCGGTGCGATTCTGCAATTGTTTGGATTATATGAACCTTTGGTTGAGTTCGGGAAGAGTGGAGCAACGGTTCCCCTCCCTGGATTTGGCTATTCTTT
>JAFOGM010000067.1 GCA_017386805.1 Bacillota bacterium | reverse complement strand
CGAACTGCTTTAACTTTAAAATCAGTTCCAGATCTTCGCGGCTCTGTTCGTTGAACACATACTGCTTTTCTTTCGTTTCCGGAATCAAAAGTCCCATCTTCACATAGTAGCGGATGGTCTGGTTGGAAACGCCATATGCTTTTGTTAGTTCGCCGATTTTCATGGGAATCTCCTGCATGGATAAACGGCATCTTAACAAAAAAGTATACCTACCATACTTTTTTGTTGAAATTGCCGGAAATGAGCTCTTGACCTGTTGTAGAGTCTAAGTTGCATACTGTAGATATAATTTAGCATGATTCCATTTCTTTGTCAAAATTGAGGAGCTAAGAAAGGAGACGACATAATGTTTGAACAGGCTGAAAGATTACAGTATTTAGAAGCATCCCCCACCCGTATCATGTTCCGGAAATGTTGGGCGCTGATGTCCCAGGGGATCAAGGTTACCTCGCTGACGTTAGGTCAGCCGGACTTCGATACGCCGGAATATATCAAGGAGGCATGCAAGAGCTACATCGATCAGGGCTATACCGTATATGCGGAAGACACCGGGATCGAACCGCTGAAGAAGGCTATTGCAGCGAAACTGAAGAAAGAAAACGACCTGGATTACGATTGGGAAGAAATCAGCGTTACCACCGGCGTTTCTCAGGGGATGTTTGCCGCATTTATGGCGTTTCTGAATCCCGGCGATGAAGTGCTGGTGCCGGATCCGGTGTATGTAACTTATAACCAGATCCCCAGAATCGCCCAGGCTGTCATCAAGCCCTACCAGCTGAAGGAAGAAAACAACTTCCAGCCGGATATCGCTCAGATCGAAAGCTTGATCACCGAAAAGACCAAGATGATCGCTCTGGTATCCCCTTCCAACCCCATCGGAAGCGTTATGAGTTTGGAATCTCTTCAGGGCATCGCTGACTTGGCAATCAAACACGACCTTCTGGTGATCTCCGACGAAATCTACGAACGTTTGGTTTACGGAGACACCAAGTGCATCAGTATCGCATCCCTTCCGGGTATGAAGGAACGTACCATCGTCTTCAACGGTTTGAGTAAGAGCATGGCCATGACCGGATGGCGCTTAGGCTACATCGCAGCCCCCAGAGAATTGCAGGAACCCATGAATCGCCTGGGCTTCTATATGACTGCAGGTTCGGTATCCTTCGTTCAGTATACCGGCGTCAACTGCTTTACTGACGAAGATGGTTCCATCGAGCGCATGCGTCAGGAATTTGAGAAGAGAAGAAATTACTTTGTAGCAGAAATCAACAAACTGAAGCATTTCTCCTGCAGAATGCCGGAAGGTGCGTTCTACGTATTCATGAACATCCAGAAGACCGGAATGACCAGCCAGGAATTCTGCGACTATGCACTGGACAACCATCGTCTGGCCATGATCCCCGGAAACGCCTTTGGTGCCAGCGGCGAAGGATTTGCGCGACTGTCCTACGCAACTTCCATGGAAGTGCTTCAGGAGGCAATCGCCAAGCTCCAGGCCATCGATGCCGAACTGGCTTAGCGCCGGAGGTGTATCGTGAGCTGGGAAATCGTGCAGGGTGCACGAAACATTGTCTTTGTGGGAGAATCCGGCTGCGGAAAGACAGAGCTGGCCATCAATTGTGCGCTGGCGATCAAGGCGCGGCTTGAGGCAGCGTCGGAGGAGTATTCGGAAGCGGCCCGTCGAGTGACCTTACTGGACATGGACCAGTCCAAGCCCAGCTTCCGTTCCAGAGATGCCAGAAAAGCCGTGGAAGAAGGCGGCGTAGAATTGGTCTTCGGTGACCAGCTGATGGAAGCTCCCATCATACCGCCGGGCATTAAAAAGCGTCTGTCGGATCCACAGGGCATCAACGTCCTGGACGTGGGCGGAAATGAGATTGGCGCAGTCAACATGGGCCAATTTGAAGAATTCTTCAACGGCGACGATACCATTGTCTATTTTGTGGTCAGCCCTTACCGGTTGTTGTCACTGGACGGAGCACATATCCGCACCATGATGGAAGCCGTAGAAGCCTTCAGTCGTTTGAAAGACTTCCGACTGATCGGAAATCCCAATTTGGGAGAATATACGGACGCGGAAGCGGTGCTGGAAGGCTGGGAGATGATCCAGTCGCGGCTGGGAGAACTGGATATCCCTTGCGATATCATTGCCGTTTCGGAATGGCTGGCGGATCTGGAACTGCCGGAGACTGCGAAGCACCGGTTGACCATCCGCAGATATCTCCAATATCCTTAAAAATCATCCATAAGAATCAACAAACTCATTGAGTGTGAAAGGAGAAGTGACTTATGGCGAGAGTAGAAATCACAGTGGAATACTGTAAAGCATGTGAATTGTGCATCAACGCTTGTCCCAAAGGTTGTCTTCGGATCGGAGACACCACCAACAAGGCGGGCTACGATGTGGTGGAAATGAAACCCGATGCAGAATGTGTGGCTTGTAAGATGTGCGCAGTCATGTGCCCGGAAGCAGCCATCGAAGTATACAAATAGAAAGGAGAGCCAGATGAGTAAATTATTCTTAAAAGGAAATGAAGCTGTGGCTGAAGCGGCTGTCCGCGGTGGATGTCGTTTCTTCGCTGGCTATCCCATTACCCCTCAGAATGAAATCCCGGAATATCTGTCCAAGCGCCTTCCGGAAGTGGGCGGTGCCTTCGTTCAGGGGGAAAGTGAATTGGCTTCCATCAACATGGTCATCGGTGCCTCCTACGGCGGAACCAGAGCCATGACCTCTTCCTCCGGCCCCGGTCTGAGTCTCATGTCGGAAGGTCTGTCCACTCTGGCGGCAACCCCCTTCCCGGCGGTGATTTTGAACGTAATGCGCGGCGGCCCCGGTACCGGTGCGATTCAGGGCGCGCAGATGGACTACTTACAGGCTACTAAGGCTCCCGGCCACGGTGGTTTCCGCATGTTAGCGTATGCACCTTCCACCATTCAGGAAGCAGTAGACTTAGTTTACAAAGCTTTTGATAAGGCTTGGGAATACAAGGCGCCTACACTGGTGCTGATGGACGGCTGTATCGGTTCTCTCATGGAACCGGTGGAACTGCCCCCTATGAAAGACGTG
>JAFOGM010000066.1 GCA_017386805.1 Bacillota bacterium | reverse complement strand
AGCGTTGGCGATGCCGTCCACGGCCTGGGTCATTTCGTTGTGGTCCACCATGATCACCGGCTTCTTTCTCATGTTCAGCAGGAATCGTCTGGAGATCATACCCACGTACTCACCGTGGCGGTCCAGTACGGGGAAGTCGCGGTGACGCTTTTCTGTCATGACTTTCTTTACGTTTTCGGTGAAGTCATCTTCGCGGAAGGTCACCAGACCTTCGGTGCGCATGAAGTGACCTACCGGCGCACTCTGATTGATCAGACGGGCCGCAGAGTAGGTGCTGTGCTTCGTGGAAACGATGGAACAGCCCCGTTCCTCAGCCAGCTTCTGGATGGTCTTGGTTACGGGAGATCCGTTGCAGATGATGATACAATCTGCACCCATTTCCACGGCGCAGAGCTGCGCTTCGAAGCGGTCGCTGACGATGACCGTATCGTGGGGATGGATGTATTCTTCGATGATGTCGGGGCTTCCGGCAGCAATGATGATTTCCCCTTCGGTGATGATGGCATCTTCGTTCCCTACCACCAGAGTTCCTTCCAGGGTTTCCAGAAGGTTCTTGTAGGGAGTCTTGGCTCTGGACAGGATCTGGCTGTCGAACACGTCCATGTAGGAGGTTACGATGTCCTTGATGGTGATCAGGCCTTCCAGATTCTTTCCGTCCACCACGGGAAGGGTTACTGCGTTGGCGTCCTTCATCTTTTCCCAGGCGTGTTTCAGGGACAAGGTGCGGCTCACGCCGGCAACGTTGCGGATCTTGATGTCCGAAACCTGGGTCCCGATGTCGGTCACGTATTCCGGAACCTTGGCTCCGAAGCGCTTCAGAACGAACTTGGTTTCGTTGTTCAGCTGACCGGCACGTCTGGCGATGTATTTATTTTCAGGATCGATCTTGTTCTTCAGCTCCGCGTAAGCGATTGCCGAACAAATGGAGTCCGTATCCGGATTCTTGTGACCGATGACTGTGATTTTATTCTTTTGTGTCGTCATGTTGGCTCCTTTCTTCCTGTTCGAAGATTTCCACTGCCTTTCCTGCGGAGAAGAGATACAGATACATCTCGTTCACCTTCTGTCCGGAGATCTTCTCCAGGGCTTCTTTATAAATCAGAAGCTGAGGCCGATATCTGCGAACCAGTCGCTGGACATCCTCCTCTTCCTTTCTATTATCCACGAAATTGGACTTGTAGTCTACTAAAACCACACCATCTTTATCAGAAAAATAACAGTCGATGGTTCCCTGAACGGTGATGGGAAGTCCCTGACGTTCCATTTTCAGGTTGAAGGAGGTTTCCTTGCGGACGTGTTCTGCCCGGATCAGCCGCTTTCCCAGAGCGGTTTTAAAGAAGGCGCTGATGCGGCCGGGAAGGATCAGTTTCGCTTCCTCTTCCGTGAGCAGTTCCCGCTTCACCATATCCTCCACGAACGTGCGGATCTCCGCCGTTTTCCACTGGCGATCGAAGGGCAGGACTTCCATGACCCGATGATAGATGGTCCCGCGATCGGCTCCGGTCAGTTCCTTGGCCTGAAGGAAGGTGGGCCGCTGATCAAAGGCCTCTCTCCAGTCCTCTTCCTTCGCTTGTCCCAGCGCCAGTTCCGATACGGTGTATTTTGTTTTCAGTTCATTGCGGCCGCTGTCTTCGTAACGGAAGTCCAGACGGCGGTGGATCTCCTCTTCCAGTTCCGGTTCACAGCCGGTTTCTTCCCAGCCGGTGACCATGCGGGCCAGAGCCTGAGCTTTGTTCCAGTCCTCTTCCCTCTGCAGGGCCGTCATCAGCGACCGGTCGGAATAGGTGATCTCCATCCCCTCCGTCCAGGGGAAGATCATATCCAGGTAGCAGGACGCTCCCTGGCCGTCTTCCGGAAGGCGCAGCGTCTTCTGTTCCCGGAACTTGTCTCCATCCTTCACACCGGCCAACAAAATCAGCCGGTCCTGAGCTCTGGTAAAGCCCACGTATAAGATGCGGATCTCCTCCGCCATATCGTCCTGGACCAGTTTCTGATCGATCAGGGCTTTGATCATGGTCTTCTGGTAGGCATGATGTTCCGGGATCACCCGGCGCAGCCCCAGACCCAGATCCTTGTGACAAGCCACCTTGGCCGTTTCTTTTCGTTTATTGAAATTCCGCCCCAGACCGCCGATGAGAACGAAGGGAAATTCCAGCCCCTTGCTCTTATGGATGGTCATGATGCGGACCACATCGTCGTTTTCCCCGATCATTTTCACCTGACCGGTCTTGACCTTTCCCTTCTGCAGTGCTTCGATGTAGCGGATAAAGCCGAAGAGGCCCTTTCCGGAAGAGGCTTCGTACTGGATGGCCTTATCCACCATGGCATTGACGTTGGCCAGGCGCTGACTTCCTCCCACCATGGCGGAAATGGAATCGCCGTAGCCGGTTTCTGTCAGCAGCATCTGTAAAAAGTCCGCCAGTACCATGAAGGACGCTTTTTCTCTCCATAGCGCCAGCTTTTCCAAAACCGCTGCGCATTTATCAGCCAGCGCAGGCTGGTTGCCCCCGGCAGCCGCTTCGCCGCCCTTTGCCATGGCTTCCAATGCATCGCAGTAGGATCCGGCTTTGTGAACTGCACGGATCTCCGCCAGTTCACTGATGGTGAACCGGAAGACCGGCGAACGGAGCACGGAAAGCAGAGCCACATCCTGGCGTTTGTTATCCACGATCCGCAGAAGGTTCAGGAAGGTCTGGATCTCCAGCGTATCGAAATACCCGTCGCTGTTATCCATGAAGCTTTCGATCCCCTGCTCCATGAGCGCCTGCGCATAGAGGTCCCCGTAGCTCTTCACACCGCGAAGAAGGATGACCACATCCCGCTTCCGCAGAGGACGGATCTCGTTCTTTTTACAATCGAAAATGGGTTTCCCCAGGGATTCTTTCACCAGGCGGGCTGCCTGAATGGCTTCTAACTCAGCGGTTTTCAATTCCGCGATCTGAGGATCTGCTTCGTCCATACCAGCCTTTCCATCCACGATGTGAAGGAGGGTGGGATAGTCCAGTTCACCCTCGTAGTCCAGCCCTTTGTGAAGGGCCGCATCGTCATCGTAGGTGATCCCGGTGGAACCCTTGGTCATAATGGACTGGAAAATCTGGTTGGTAGACTGGATGATCTGTCCCTTACATCGGAAGTTCAGATTCAGGTCGATTTTTTTACTGTCCGGAACCGCGTTGTTCCGGAAGGCTTCGTATTTGTTCAGGAAGATCTCCGGCTCTGCCAGTCGGAACTTGTAGATGCTCTGCTTCACATCCCCTACCATGAAGACGTTATTGTCTCTGGCGATGCAGCCGATCAGTTCCTCCTGGATCACGTTGCTGTCCTGGTATTCGTCAATGAAAATGCACCGGAACTGGCTTCGGTATTCCTCAGAAGCTTCCGGCTGTCGCAGGATCTTCAGGGCTTCATGTTCGATGTCACTGAAGTCCAGAAGTCCTTTTTCCCGTTTCTTTTCCTTGTAGATCTGGTCGAACCGCTCCGTCAGCCGGTACAGTTCTTCCGCCGCCCAGGCGGTATCGTTCATGGCCTCCACCTGCTGGTGGATGTCATCCTCACCATAGGTCTTCCAGGCCTGGTTCCACAATTCTTTCCCCCGGTCCCGAAGGGCAGTGATTTCTTCCTTCACCTCTGCATAGGCTTCTTTATCCGCCTTTCCTGCAGTAAACACGGCGAACTTTACTATGTCTCCGGCTTCCACCCCGTCCAGATCGGCCTTGGCCTTGGGAAGGAGCGTTTCCAGCCCCTCTTCTTCCCCCCGATCCTAGACCCTGCGGAAATACGCCCGGGACCGCTCCAGAAGCTGTTCTTTCTGGGCGCAGCGATAAGCCCAGGCCTGAGATGTCCGGAAGGTCTCTTCATCGGCCTTCAGATCCTCTGCAGCTTGTTTCAGCCAGGGGAAGGGCTCCGGCATACTCTGTATGAAATTATGGACATAGGAAATCATATCCTTAACATCCTGTT
>JAFOGM010000065.1 GCA_017386805.1 Bacillota bacterium | reverse complement strand
ATACGCCAAATTCGCGACGCAGGAGGGATCGGAGAGCCAGTTCTTCATCTTCTTTTTTCAGTATGTATGTCAGTTTCGATTCACTCATTATAATAATTTGCTCTTTGCTTTTTTCCAGAAGTCGTATTGCTCAAAGCGCAGCAGTTGGATTGCATCACCGGACAGTTCCACTGTGATCTTGTCGATGCGGTCGTAGCGCTGGCTGGTATGGTCCGCAACAATATAGATTCCACGGTCTTCCGCGTTTTCCGGGTGGATGATCACGGGAAGGTTATTGGGAAGAAGAACGCTGGACAGGAAGGAACGGTATGCCGTGGTATTCTGCGGCGCAATGGGTGTCACCTGCAGAAGGTCCAGTCGCGGATCGACAATGCTTCCTCGCAGCGCATAGTTGTACGCGGTACTTCCTGCCGGAGTACAGATCAGAAGACCGTCACCGCTGAACTTTTCGATAAAGCTGTCTCCGATGGACATATTCAGATGAAGCAGATGAGTACGGTCGCAGGAAATGGTGATTTCATTGAGTCCGCGCTGATGATACACGGTTCCATCCACTTCAACAGCGGCCTCTACAGTCTTCAAATTCTGAATGGTATAATCTCCCTGATTGTACATGAAGATGAACTCATCCAGTTCATCGGGGTGGAGGTCCTGGAAGAATCCCAGATGGCCTGTATTCACGCCCACAAAGGGGATCTTCGGAAAGTCCAGCTGATGGACCATACGAAGGAGCTGGCCGTCGCCGCCGATGCAGACGATCAGTTCTGCTTCCGGACTGAATTCATCCGGAACGGAGAAACCGGCCATTTCCAGCTTCTGTTTCAATACCCGCCGTGTTTCTTTGGATAACGGCGAATCGTTTTCAAAGATATTGATGATTCTTCCCATAACTAACTCCTACAGCAATGCTTCCAGCTGATCGATCAGGCTCTTGAAGGTTTCCATAGCCTGGCGGATGGGTTCCGGCTGGCTCATGTCCACACCGGCAATTTTCAACAGTTCCACCGGATAATCGCATTCGCCGGACTTCAGGAAGCGAATGTAGTTATCTCTGGCAACCTCACCTTCGGTGAGGATCTTCTTGGACAGCGCAGTGGCTGCAGAATAGCCGGTGGCATACTTATAAACGTAAAATGCATTATAGAAATGCGGGATTCTGGACCATTCGTAAGCGATCTGTTCATCACAGACAACGTTTTCACCAAAGTACTTCTTGTTCAGTGCATAGTACTGTTCTGCCAGGAATTCTGCGGTGAGAACTTCACCGGCTTCCACAGCTTCGTGAGCCATCTTTTCAAATTCTGCGAACATGGTCTGACGGAACAGGGTGGTTCGGAATTCTTCGATGTGAAGGTTCAGCAGATACTTCTTCTCTTCCACGTCCTTGGCCTTTTCCAGCAGATGATGGATCAGCAGGGATTCGTTCACGGTGGAAGCTACCTCTGCAGTGAAGATGGAATGTCCGCCATAAACGAAAGGTTGTTCCGCTCTGGTGTAGCAGGAATGCATGGAGTGACCCATTTCGTGGATCACGGTGAACACATCCTGCAGCTTTCCATCGTAGTTCAGCAGAATGTAGGGCTTACTGTCATAGCTGCCGAAGGAATAAGCACCGCTGGTCTTCCCTTCGTTTTCGTACACGTCAACCCAACCGTCGCTGAAGCCGTTGTTCATCTTTTCCAGATAGTCTTCTCCCATGCAGGCCAGAGCTTCGTTGATCATCTCCAGCCCCTTTTCATAAGGGATCTCTTCCTTGGGCATTTCCACCAGAGGAACGTAGACGTCGTACATGTGAACCTCATCCACACCCAGCATCTTCTTGCGAAGATCCATGTATCGGTGCAGCTGAGGAAGATATTCATTGACCACTGCGATCAGATTGTTATAAACATCAGTGGATACGTTATCGCCGGACAGCGCCGCTTCCATGGCGGAACCGTAACGTCTCAGGCGGGCACCCACCACGTCGGTTTTGGTATTGTAATTATATGTGGTAGCCAGAGTGTTCTTCTGCGCAATATAAGACGCATACATGTGTTCAAAGGCTTCTTTTCTCACGCGTCTGTCGTGGCTCTGCATGAAACCGATATAGTTTCCATGGGTCACTTCCACGGTTTCCCCATCCTCATCCACGATGGTACCGAACTTGATGTCCGCATCGTTGATCATGGAGAAAATATCGTTGGTTGCGGAAGTCACTTCGCTCATCTGGGCCAGGATGTTTTCCTCT
>JAFOGM010000064.1 GCA_017386805.1 Bacillota bacterium | reverse complement strand
CCTATGGAAAATGAAGGCATGGAACTGCCGCAGGAGCAGACCGAACTGCAGCCTGCAGAAGAGCAGGAAATGGAGCAGCCGGCAGAACTGACCGAGCTGCAGCCCGAGGAAGAACAGATGCTTCCTGAACAGCCGGAGCAGACGGAAGAACCCGCTGGGGAAGAAAAGGAAAATAAGCTGCAGCAACTGTGGTGCACCGCAAAGGAAAAGTGTGCGGCGCTTGTGCAGAAACTGCGGGCGCTGATCCCGGAGAAAACCGTCAAGGAAGAGACTGTGGAGGAAACTGCCGCAGAATCAACCAAAGACGAGCATTCTGTGGAGGAAAATGCTGATAATAACACAGAAGTAGAAGCTTGCGTGGAGGAAGTTACTGAGGATGAATCCGCAGAAGAAGTGGGAGTGGAAGAAATGACACTTGAAACCGCTGAAGAAGATACCGCTGTGGAGGAAGCAGAAGAAAATAGTGGGCAGGAAGAACTCTCTGTGGAGGAACTCTTCGCTGATGAGATCCCGGAAGCCGTTCCGGTGAAGAAACTCAAACCCTTGCACCTGGGTCTGATGATCGCCGGCGGTGTGGTGCTGCTGGCTCTGCTGGTCTTTGTGATCCTGCACGCTTTGGGCGTCAACCTGAAACCCAAGGCAAACGATGTTCTGTATCACAAGGTCTATACGGCCGATGATCAGAAACTGGAAAGGCGTGCCGATACCGTGATCGCAACCCTGGGCGATGACGAGCTGACCGTCAGCGAACTGCAGCTGTACTATATCGACAGTATCTATGCCTTCTATACCCAGAATCAGTACTATTTGGATTATATGGGCTTGGATATGTATGCGCCTTTGAGTGAGCAGAGCTGCACATTGGATCCTACCATGACCTGGGAACAGTATTTCCTAGATGCTGCCGTTAAGAATTGGCAGTCTTATGCGCTGGTGGGGATCCTGGCAGAGGAAAACGGCTTTGTGGTTTCCACTGAGATTCAGGAACAGATCGACAGCATGGCCGATCAGCTGGAGTCCATCGCCGTGGCTTATGGCTATGCCGATGCCAACGATTATCTCAGCACAGAAATGGCACCCGGTGTCACCAAGGAGACCTACCTGCATTTCAATGAGGTCTACTATGTGTGCAATGAGTACCTGAAAACCTTCTACGAGCAGGATTATCCCACCGAGATCCAGATCCGCAATTTCTACGAACTGAACAAGGAAACATTCCGCCAGAACGGCATCGAGCCGAATATGGGTCTGATTTCCGATGTTCGTCATATTCTCATCCAGCCCATCGGCGGTACCGTCAGTGAGGACGGCACGGAGACGGTTTACTCTGAGGAAGAGTGGGCTACCGCGCTATCCGAGGCGACCCGTATTCTGGAAGCCTGGAAAGCCGGCGAGGCTACCGAAGACAGCTTTGCTACCATGGCCAATACCTACTCTGAGGATGGCGGTTCCAATACCATCGGCGGTTTGTATGAAGCCATCGATCCTTTCTCCAGCTATGTTCCGGAGTTCCTGAACTGGGCCGTGGACGGCTCCCGTCAGGTAGGCGATACCGATATCGTCAAAACCACCTACGGCTACCACATCATGTACTTTGTAGGCGGCGAGGACTACTTTAACTATGTGGTCGGTGAACAGCTGGTGGCAGACCGCATTCAGAAGAAACTGAGCAAGGTGAAGGAAGAATACACTTTGGATATGAACTTCAAGAAAGTCGTCCTGTGTGAACCCCTTAAGTGATCAAAAAAAGGTGTGTACCAATTCGGTACACACCTTTTTTATTGAGATTATATTTCTTTCATACAGCTGTTAGAAAGCGTTGCGCTTCTTGCCGGAAATGTTGATTGCAACAATGCCGAAAGCGGTGACCAGAACCAGGATCAGCCACATAGCGGAGTTGTCGCCGGTCTTGGGAGCTGCTGCCAGAGGCACGGGCTCTTCGGGAATCTCTTCAGTGCCGTCGCCTTCAATGGTCACACGGTAGCGGGTGGGAGGAACTTCCTCTTCGATCGGAGGCTCATTTTCAGAAGTACGGACAGAACGCCAAATGCGTTCGGTGGTAACGGTGCCTTCTTCTACATTGAAGGACAGGTCAATACGCATACCCACATCGATCTCAGCGGTGCCTTCGTACTTGCCGATGAAGTTCTGGGACTCGTGCTTCTCAGCAGGGTACTGCTTTGCCAGATACTCTCTGACAGCTTCCATGCTGCCCAGCTCTGCCAGTGCGTACTCCAGTTCGCCGCTGGCTTCCATCTGCTGGATGATCTGATCGATGGTTTCTTCGCGGCTCAGCTGCTGAGACTCGAAGATGTAGATGCCTTCCTTCAGCAGCTGGGTGCCTTCCAGCTTCAGGTTAAAGCTGGTGTTGGAGTTTTCAGCCAGTTCGATGTCTTCCAGGACATAGAAGGTGTTGCCGTTCTCGTCGGTTTCGGTCTTTGCGTAACCGAAGGATTCGCCTTCCTTCTGTTCGCCTGCGATACGGGCGGTCTTTACCACGTTGCCTTCACTGTCAACGACCTTCACAATCAGGTCGTCGCCGGTAGCGGAGGGCTGAACCACCAAGGAAAACTTCAGCTCCACATTGTAAACGTCATTGGTGTCATCGGCATCGGCATTTGCCTCATGATCCTTTACCTGACCGCCAATGGACATTTCCAGAGAATCCACGAACTTTTCTTCGTTGATGATCTGGGTCTCTTCGGGGGTTTCCTCGGTGAGGGTGCACAGATACTTGTAAACAGCCTCGATGCGCTTTGCGTTTTCAGCCTTTTCGTTTCTGGTGACATATTCCACACGCTGGCCGTCTTCCAGAACGTAGCGGTTGCCGT
>JAFOGM010000010.1 GCA_017386805.1 Bacillota bacterium | reverse complement strand
TGCTAACATGTACACCGATATGGATAAGGCTTGTCATACAGCAGTCATCGACAGAGCCATCGCGCTTCACAAGATGATCCGTCTGTTCACTCTGGGCGGCGGCGGTGAAGCCTATCTGAACTTCATGGGCAACGAATTCGGTCATCCGGAATGGATCGACTTCCCCAGAGAAGGAAACGGCTGGAGTTTCCATTACTGCAGACGTCAGTGGAGCCTTCTGGAAAACGGTTTCCTGAAGTATCAGTGGCTGGGCGAGTTCGACCGTGAGATGGTGCGCCTGACCAAGAGAAACAATATGTTCCAGCAGCGTATGGGCGATCTGAGACTGTGCAGAGACGAAGATCAGGTCATTGCCTTCTACAGAAAGGGCTTGCTGTTCGCGTTCAACTTCAATCCCAGCCAGTCCTTCACCAAGGTGGAAGTGCCCGTACCCAACAATGCGGATTACGAAGTGAGACTGTCCAGTGACGATGCGGCTTATGGCGGTCAGGACAGAATTGCTCATATCGAATACAAGGCCATCGAACGTGATGGAAAGTATTATGTGGACCTGTATCTGCCGGCAAGAACTGCTGTGGTTCTGAAGGAAGGACGTATCCGCAAGGGTAAGGCGGAAAAGAAGCCTGCAACTGAAAAGAAGCCGGCGACAGAAAAGAAAACCGCTGCGAAAAAGAAAACTGCAGCGAAAAAATAAAAAATCTGTGTAGACGATCAGTAAAAGTGAACAGTAAAGAGGTTGTCGCAAAAACACAAGTCGCGATGGCCTTTTTTGTTTCAATCAACCAAAAACGAATTGACTTTTTCGTTTTAGTATGATAAACTTTTGCCATGTCTTCTATACGAGAAGGAGAGTTATTGCATGATTGAAAAATGGAATATTACCATTCCGGAATTGACCGGTGAGGAGCCTCGAGCAGCTTACATCTACGTGCCCGACATCATTGAAGAGGATCCTGAAGCCCGGTTCCCGGTGTTATATATGTTTGATGGGCACAACGTTTTCTTCGATGAAGATGCCACCTACGGTAAGAGCTGGGGGATGGCGGATTTTGCAGAAGCGGTACAGCTGCCGATCATCATTGCGGCGGTGGAATGTAACCATGGTCCCAACAACGACCGCCTTCGCGAATATGCTCCATTTTCCTTTAAGGACCGACATTTTGGATACATCAGAGGCGATGGACGAAAAACCATGGAGTGGTATGTGAATGCGTTCAAACCCTTTATCGATGAAAATTTCCCCACACTTCCGGAACGTGAATATACATTCATTGCAGGAAGTTCCATGGGTGGGCTCATGAGCCTGTACGCTGTCACGGAGTACAACCACGTATTCTCCAGAGCTGCAGCGCTTTCTCCGTCGGTTTGGTTCGCCAACGACAAGCTGGATCGCCTGTTATGCTCGGCCTATATCGATCCCAACACAGTGGTCTATATGGACTACGGCGAAAATGAGATGCCCAATCACAAAGGAATGAAACGCCAGTTTACCAGAGTCGTTACAAGACTTCTGGAACGCGGTGTGAAGCTGGATTGCCGTATCGTTCCCAACGGTGATCACAGTGAAGCCAGCTGGGAACGTCAGATCCCGTTTTTCATGAGCACTTTGCTCTATGGAATAGATGATATAGAATAAATCACGGAGGTGTTCCCTATGGAAACACGATACTTTAAAAGCTACAGCCACAATCTTGGAAGAGACATGGAAGTAAAAGTGTATGGACACGCCGGTAGACCGGTGCTGTTCTTACCCTGTCAGGATGGTCGTTTCTTCGATTTCGAAAACTTCCACATGACAGATACCTGGGCTCCCTGGCTCGAATCCGGTCAGGTCATGGTGATTGCCGTAGATACACTGGACAAGGAAACCTGGTCCGACAAGTACGGTGACAACTACTGGAGAGCACGTCGCTACGAACAGTGGGTACGTTACATCGTGGAAGAAGTTGTTCCGGCGATCCACAGAATGTCCGTGGAAAGAAACGGTGTACACGGAAACCACGGTATCATTACCTTTGGTGCAAGCATGGGTGCGACCCATGCGCTGAACCTGTTCCTGAGATTCCCGGATATCTTTACCGGAACCCTGTCTCTCAGCGGTGTTTATACCGGTGAATTCGGCTGGGAAAACTACATGGATGAAGTCGTGTATCAGAACTCTCCGGTGCATTATATGGCGAACATGCCGTATCACCATCCCTACGTTGAAAAGTACAACAGAGCGGATGCTGTTATCTGCTGCGGCCGCGGCGCATGGGAAATGCCGGAAACCACAGAACGTCTGGAACAGATTTTCCGCGAAAAGGGAATCAACATCTGGATCGACTGGTGGGGTCACGACGTAAACCACGATTGGCCCTGGTGGCATAAGCAGGTGGAATACTTTGTTCCGAAACTGCTGGCTGGAAAGAAATAAGCTAAGCAGAAAAAATAAAAGAAGAGAAAAAGAAAAGAGAAAGAATCATGAAGAATTTCGTATTTATCTCTCCGAATTTCCCCACAAACTATTGGAAGTTCTGCCGTCAGCTGAAGAACAACGGCCTGAACGTTCTGGGGATCGGTGATCAGCCCTATGACGAATTAAAACCTGAACTGAAAGACAGTCTGACCGAATACTATAAGGTAAGCAGCATGGAAAACTACGATGAAGTACATCGTGCGGTTGCTTTCTTTATCCATAAGTATGGCCGCATCGACTGGCTGGAATCCAACAATGAATACTGGCTGGTAAGAGACGCTCAGCTGAGAACTGACTTCAACATCACTTCCGGTTTCCAGGAAAAGGACATGGATGCGATCAAGTACAAGTCCAAGATGAAGAAGAACTTCAAGAAGGCAGGTCTGCCCGTGGCTCGTTATCACATTGCAGACAACTTACCTGCAGCAAGAAGATTCATGAAGAAGGTTGGTTATCCTGCAGTTGCAAAGCCGGACAACGGTGTTGGTGCAGAAGCTACATACAAGCTGACCTGTGATGAAGATTTAGTAAACTTCTTCGAAACTTACGATAAGAACGTAACTTACATCATGGAAGAGTACGTAAATGCAACTGTAAACTCCTATGATGCCATCATCGACTCCAACGGCGAACCCATTTTCGAAAATGGTAATGTTACCGTTCTGTCCCTGATGGATGTTGTGAACGATCACGGTAACTCCATCTACTATCAGCAGAAGGAACTGCCGGAAGATATCGTGAAGGCAGGTCGTGCGACTGTTAAGGCCTTCGGCGTTAAGAGCCGCTTCGTTCACCTGGAATACTTCCGTCTGGATCAGGACCAGGAAGGTCTGGGTAAGGAAGGCGAACTGGTAGGCCTGGAAGTGAACATGAGACCGCCCGGCGGCTTCACTCCTGACCTGCACAACTTCAGCTGCTCCACCGACGTGTATAAGATCTGGGCAGACATGATTGCCTTTGACAAGACCGACTTACAGCAGGGTGAACAGTTCTACTGTGCATTCATGGGTCGCCGCGATGGTAAGAACTTCGTTCTGAGCCATGAAGAACTGGCTGAAAAGTACAAGGCGAATATGAAGATGCAGGAACGCATTCCCGATGCTCTGTCCGGAGCTATGGGTAACCAGATGTTCGTTGCAAACTTCTCCACCAAGGAAGAAATGGACCAGTTCTACTATGACGCTTGTCTCTGCCACGAATAAATAGAAACGCATAAGGATGACCCCGCGGATCGGATGACGGCCTGCGGGGTTTTATGTCTGAAACAGGAGGGTGTATTGAATCTGGGATTTACATTGATTTTTAACAGTGTTCTTCTGGGCATCGGTCTGGCTATGGATGCTTTTTCTGTGTCCCTGGCCAACGGGCTCAATGAACCCTGCATGAGAAAGCCAAAGATGACGGTGGTGGCTGGAGTATTCGCGTTCTTCCAGGCGCTGATGCCGCTGATTGGCTGGATCTGTATCCATACCATCGCGGAACGCTTCCAGGCCTTTGAAAAGCTGATACCGTGGATCGCCTTGGTTCTTCTGGCGTTCATTGGAGGAAAGATGCTTCTGGAAGGGATACGCGGTGAAGACTGCGACTGTGGCTGTGGCTGCGGAAAAGGGATCGGCTGTGGAGAACTGATCGTTCAGGGAATCGCAACCTCCATCGATGCCCTGTCGGTGGGCTTTACCATTGCCCATTACGTACTGAGCGAAGCGATTGCCGCTGCATTGATCATCGCGGCGGTGACTTTCGTGATTTGTTTCGTAGGGATTGCCATCGGTAAAAAAGCAGGGACCAAGCTGTCTGGTAAGGCAGGAATTTTTGGTGGCCTGATCCTGATTTTCATTGGAATCGAAATTTTCATCACGGGTGTGTTCTAATATGAATGAGAGAGTATATAAACGCGCCTTGAAGGAGTGGTGCTGCTGCATATCTGGAAACGAAATACGCTGTGCAGTATCGTTGGCGGAACGGCGTGTTACATGATATTGATCCATTTTGTGTTTTAGAGGATGCCCGGGACCGGGCGGTGAGATAGGAGGAAACCAAGTATGATGCGTGGAATGACAAAGAGAGAACGTCAGGTGACCGATCAGGAAGAGATCCTGAAGATCCTGGACAAGTGCAAGATCCTTCATCTGGGTCTGGTGGACGGCGATGAGCCTTACGTGGTTCCCATGAATTATGGCTACACTATGGAAGGGGACAAGCTGACTCTGTACATGCACTGTGCAACCAAGGGCTATAAACTGGATCTGATGCGTGTGAACCCCAAGGTGTTCTTCGAAATGGAATGCGATGTTCAGGGCTTTGAAGGAAATGTGGCCTGTCAGTACGGAACCGTATACCAGTCCATCATGGGCCGCGGCCGTGCGGAAATCGTGGAGGATGTGGAACGGAAGAAGGAAATGCTGACACTGTTCATGAAGTCTCAGACCGGTCGTGATTTCACCTTTACCGACATCATGGTATCCGCTGTGACCCTGGTGAAGATCGATGTATCGGAATACACTGCAAAGAGAAGACCCATGCCGGGAACTTACGTATAATAGGAATTGAGGAGAAGCTCCAAAAGGGGCTTCTTTTTTTATGAAAAAATTTTTCGAATGAGGAGTTTGCAATGGCTAACTCCGGGAATATATGTACTAACAATTTGAACGTTCACTTCTCTTATCTATTCGAGAGTTCCATTCAATAAGGAGGATACAGTATGTTATTCAGAACCACACAGCAGCACGAAGACTTCAGACTGAAGATTCGAGAATTCGCAGAAAAAGAAATCAAGCCTTATGCATTCCTGTGGGATAAAGAAAATCAGTTCCCCACCGAAGCCGTTCGCAAATTGGGAGAAAACGGTTGGATGGGGATCCCCTTCCCGAAAGAATACGGCGGTGCAGGGATGGATGCCCTGAGTTATGCCATCGCTGTGGAAGAACTGTCCCGCGTGGATGGCGGTGCCGGCGTTATCCTGTCGGCTCACGTATCTTTGGGATGTTGGCCCATCTTCGCTTTCGGTAACGAAGAACAGAAGAAAAAGTACCTGGTTCCCCTGGCGAAGGGTGAAAAGATCGGCGCTTTCGGTCTGACAGAACCCAATGCCGGATCTGATGCAGGCCGCACCGAAACTACCGCGGTCCTGAACGGTGATCATTACCTGTTGAACGGGGAAAAGATCTTCATCACCAATGGCGGTGAAGCGGATACTTACGTGATCTTTGCGGTGACCACACCCGGCATCGGTACCAGAGGTATCAGTGCTTTCATTGTGGAAAAGGGCTGGGAAGGTTTCGAGTTCGGCGATCATTACGATAAGATGGGGATCCGCTCTTCTGCAACCAGACAGCTGCTGTTCAACGATGTGAAAGTTCCGAAGGAAAACCTCCTGGGGAAGGAAGGTCAGGGCTTTAAGATTGCTATGGCAACCCTGGACGGCGGTCGTATCGGTATCGCGTCCCAGGCGCTGGGCATTGCCCAGGGTGCTTTCGAAGGAGCCGTGGAGTACGCAAAGGAACGCGTGCAGTTTGATAAACCCATCGCTTTCCAGCAGGCGATCTCCTTCAAGATTGCTGATATGGCGACAAAACTTCGCTGTGCGAGACTGTTGATCTACAGTGCGGCGGATCTGAAGGAAGAACATCTTCCCTACGGTATGGAATCCGCCATGGCGAAGCAGTACGCTTCCGACATCGCGCTGGAAGTGACCAATGAAGCGCTTCAGATCTACGGTGGTACCGGTTATCTGAAGGGTATGGACATTGAAAGAATGTACCGCGATGCGAAAATTACCACCATCTATGAAGGAACCAACGAAATCCAGAGAGTGGTCATCGCATCTCATATTTTAGGAAAAGAACCGAAATCCAACGCTCCGGTGATTCCGCAGAGCCCCAACAAATCCATCACTGGCCCCAGAAAGAAAATCGTTTTAAAGCAGGGCAGTGCACAGGAAAAGGTGGATGCTCTGGTGGAAGCACTGAAGAAGGATGGCTATGATTTCTCCGTGGGTATCGCTATGGATACTCCCATCACCCAGGCAGAACGCGTAGTCAGCGCAGGTAAGGGTATCGGTGACAAGGCGAACATGGTGCTGATTGAAAAGCTGGCAAAGGCTGCCGGTGCGGCAATCGGTTCCTCCCGACCGGTGGCAGAATCCCTGCAGTACGTTCCCATCGATCGCTATGTGGGTATGTCCGGTCAGAAGTTCCGCGGAAACTTATACATTGCCTGCGGTATCTCCGGTGCGATCCAGCACCTGAAGGGGATCCAGGAAGCAGGTACCATTGTGGCAATCAACACGAATGCCAACGCTCCGATCTTCAAAAACTGTGACTACGGTATCGTGGGAGACCTGAATGAGATCCTGCCGCTGCTGGCAGAAGCTCTGGACACCGGTGAAGAAAAGAAGCCGGCTCCGCCCATGGTCAAGGTGAAGAGACCGACCCCGAAGAAGGAAAAACCGGCCTACAAGCTCCATGTTTGCGGCGGCTGCGGCTACGAGTATGATCCGACGAAGGGAGATCCCGATAACGATATCCCGCCCGGAACTCTGTTCGAAAATCTGCCCGAGGACTGGACTTGTCCCTGGTGCGCAGCTGAAAAGAACGAGTTCATCGAAGTGAAGTAGAGGAGGTACACCATGCATTACGTGAGAAAAGTAACAAATGATATCTACTGGGTGGGTGCCAATGATCATCGCCTGGCCCTGTTTGAAAATATCCATCCCATTCCCAAGGGAGTATCCTATAACGCCTATCTGATGCTGGATGAACAGTCTGTTCTGTTTGATACCATCGACTGGTCCGCATGCAGACAGCTTCTGGATAATATCGAATATCTGCTGGAAGGAAAGCCGCTGGATGTTCTGGTAATCAATCACATGGAACCGGACCACGGTGCTTCCATCGAAGAGATCCTGCTGCGCTATCCCAAAGTAAAGGTAGTCAGCACCGAAAAGTCCTTCATGCTGATGCGTCAGTTCGGCTTCGATATCGAAGGGCATGAGCTGATCGAAGTTAAGGAAGGAGACGTGATGAACTTTGGTAAGCACGAAGTGACCTTCATCGCAGCTCCCATGGTGCACTGGCCGGAAGCGATGGTTTCCTTTGACCTGACCGAGGGTGTCCTCTTCTCGGCAGACGCCTTTGGCTCCTTCATCGCGCTGGATGGAAAGCTGTTCAATGACGAAGTGAACTTTGACCG
>JAFOGM010000063.1 GCA_017386805.1 Bacillota bacterium | reverse complement strand
GTTAGCAGCAACGATCTGAGGCTTCTGCATCAGCTTTTTACCATAAGAAGCCAGTTCGTTGTTGATCTTGTCGAAGTCATCCTTCGGATCTCTGCCTTCAGAACCGGATACATCAACCACGTGGATCAGCATCTTAGTACGTTCAATGTGCTTCAGGAAGTCCAGACCTAAGCCTGCACCAGTGTGAGCACCTTCGATCAGACCGGGAATATCGGCCATAACGAAGCTCTTATCGTACATCTGTACTACACCCAGATTGGGAGTGATGGTAGTGAAGTGATAGTTTGCGATCTTCGGATCTGCGCTGGTACTTACAGACAGCAGAGTGGACTTACCCACATTGGGGAAGCCAACCAGACCGACATCAGCAATCAGCTTCAGTACCAGAGTAACGTTTCTTTCCACTGCGAAACCGCCTGCTTCCGCAAAGTTGGGAGCCTGACGAACGGAGTTTTTGAAGTTTACGTTACCCTTACCGCCTTTACCACCCTTTGCAGCAACGAAGGAATCACCGTGGTGAACTAAGTCCTTCATTACCTTACCGGTAGCATCGTCGATAACTACAGTACCGGCCGGAACACGGATGATCAGATCGTTCCCCTTCTTACCGAAGCACTTCTTCTTCTTTCCGTCTTCGCCGTTTTCTGCTTCATACTTTCTCTTATATCTGAAGTCCATCAGAGTACGGAGGCCTTCGTCAGCCTTAAAGATGACGTCGCCGCCCTTACCGCCGTCGCCTCCATCGGGACCGCCCTGCGGAACGAAAGGCTCACGGCGGAAGGAAACAGAGCCGTTTCCACCCTTACCGGATTTAATAATAATTTTTGCTCTATCTACAAACATGGAATACCTCTCTTTCAAAAAACGATGTGAACATCGCAAACAATAGCTTTCCCGGGTTTCCCTGAATTATTTTCTAAAAAGAATAGCCCCTATAGAAACTATAGGGGCCTTGGTATTTACGCTTCCTTCGGATAAACGCTAACCTGTTTTCTGGTCTTGTCGAAACGTTCGAACTTTACAACACCATCAGTCATTGCGAACAGAGTATCGTCTCCGCCCTTACCAACGTTGTTACCAGGATGGAACTTGGTTCCTCTCTGTCTTACCAGAATGCTGCCAGCGCTTACGAACTGACCGTCTGCTCTCTTGACACCTAAGCGTTTCGCTTCACTGTCTCTACCGTTCTTAGAGCTACCTACACCCTTCTTACTTGCCATGGATTACACCTCCTTATCCTGATATCCGACTACTTGTCAGCTGCTTCGATAGCAGCGATGATTTCGTCCTTAACAGCTTTTTCGTTGATTTCGATGTTGTTTTCCTTTGCGTATTCAATCAGTTCAGCCTTCTTCATAGCCTTCAGATTAACCTTAGCAGCCTTTTCTTCAACAACTTCTTCTACAGCAGGAGCTGCGAATACCTTACCGCCTACAGCGATTTCGTCGATCTTCACCATGGTATAGGGCTGTCTGTGACCCTGCTTCTTTCTGTAGTCCTTCTTAGCCTTGTACTTGAAGATAACAACCTTCTTACCCTTACCATTTTCAACAACGGTAGCGCCTACGGTAGCACCTTCTACGCAAGGAGTTCCAACGGTCAGGCCTTCGCCATCATTTACCACCAGAACCTTGTCAAAAGTAACTTTTTCTCCAGCTTCCACGTTCAGCTTTTCTACGGTGATAACGTCACCCTGCTGAACACGGTACTGCTTTCCGCCAGTTTCGATTACTGCATACATTATAATAGTACCTCCTCTATCCAGTCTCGCCAGTGCAGGTAAGCATCAGCTCATCCAATGCTTTTCCATTGAACCTGATTTGAGCGGCTTACAACTCGATATATTATCATAATCAGAGGAGCTTGTCAAACATATTTTTCAAATTTTTTAAGGTTTTTTCGCAGAATTTCAACGGTTTTCGCCTTCGGTTCCACTACTCGATGATCACGCCATCTTCGTCCACTTCAAAGGGCATTCCCATGTCCATGGAACTCATTGCAGCTTCCGCAGCATCGTCTTCTGCATCATCGTTCTTCTTCAGGCTGGCCTTCAGCTTCGCTTCCACTTCTGCCATGATTTCCGGATTTTCTTCCAGGAAGTTCTTCACGTTTTCACGGCCCTGACCAATGCGGTTTCCATTGTAGCTGTACCATGCACCGGCCTTTTCGATGATTTTAGCTTCCGCAGCACAATCCAGCAGGTCACCTGCCTTGGAGATACCCTTACCGAACATGATGTCGAATTCCACCTGTTTGAAGGGCGGAGCCACCTTGTTCTTTACGATCTTTACCTTGGTTCTGTTACCCAGAACGGAATCGCCGGACTTGATGGATTCCACACGGCGAACTTCCATACGCATGGTGGAATAGAATTTCAGTGCACGGCCGCCGGTGGTCACTTCGGGATTACCGAACATAACACCGACTTTTTCACGCAGCTGGTTGATGAAGATCGCTGCGGTATTGGACTTATTGATGATACTGGTCAGCTTTCTCAGGGCCTGAGACATCAGACGAGCCTGTAAACCTACGTGAGAATCGCCCATTTCGCCCTGGATTTCCGCCTTGGGAACCAGTGCAGCAACGGAGTCGATAACTACAACATCAATAGCACCGGAACGAACCAGCATTTCACAGATTTCCAGCGCCTGTTCTCCGGTATCCGGCTGAGCTACCAGCAGTTCGTTGATATCAACGCCCAGAGCAGCTGCATATTCCGGATCCAGTGCATGTTCTGCGTCGATGAAGGCAGCCTTACCGCCAGCCTTCTGCGCTTCTGCAATGATATGTAAGGTCAGAGTGGTCTTACCGGAAGATTCCGGTCCGTAGATTTCGGTGATTCTGCCCTTGGGAATACCGCCGATCCCGGTAGCCAGGTCAAGGCTTACGGAGCCGGTGGAAATCGCTTCAATATTTAAGCTGGCTCTGTTGTCACCTAACTTCATAACAGAACCCTTACCAAACTGCTTTTCGATCTGCGCCATAGCCGCAGCCAGCGCTTTTTCTCTTTCACTATTATCCGTAATGTTGCTTACGGAAGATACATTTTTATTCGAAGCCACGGAGTCCTCCACTTCTGCTTTTCAGCAACGTAAATCATTCATATAAAAAGAACATTTGTTCTCCTTTATAATACGTGATTTTATAAGCATAGTCAAGGGGTAATTTGCATCTATATTTTACCAAATCCCCTTGGTATTGTAAATAACTATTCCGTCATCTCATCAATAAAACGATTCACCTGATACAGAGCAAACAACATGGTATAGTTGCGATTCCACTGACGTTTTGTATTGTTGGTCCGCAGTTCAAACACTTCCATACGATCGTCCAGCATCACTCCCACATAGATGAGACCCACCGGCTTTTCCGGGGTACCGCCTCCGGGACCTGCGATCCCTGTGACGGAAACGCAGACACGGCTGCCCGTCTTAGCCTTCAAGCCCCGCACCATTTCCTCAGCCGTCTGCGGGCTGACAGCTCCGTATTGCGCCAGAGTTTCCTCCAATACGCCCAGCTCATCCATTTTCGCTCCGTTGGAATAAGTCACGATCCCCCGTTCAAACACCGCGGAGATCCCGGAAATATCGGTCATGGCTGCAGCAATCATGCCTCCGGTGCAGGATTCCGCCGTGGACATGGTCAGGTTCTTAGAGATGAGTTTCTGACCCACAACCTGCGGAAGGCTTTCATCTTCGGTGCTGTAAATATATTCGCCAACATAATCGTAGACTTTGGCGATCATATCCTCCACCGCAGAGCGCGCTTCTTCCAGCGTCGGACGCTTGGAGGCGATGCGGACGGTTGCCTCGCCCATCTTGGCATAGGTAGCCAGTGTGGGGTCGGTCTGACCGTCGATCAGGGGAAGCAGCTTGGTTTCAAGCATAGATTCACCAATTCCAAAAGTGTGAATGGTTCTGTAATATAAAGCTTCGGAAGAACGTTCCATCAGCCAGGGCTTTGCGCTTTCTTCAAACATAGGATTCAGTTCATTGGGCGGTCCGGGGAGGCAGATCACGATCTTTCCTTCACATTCCAGGGCGAAGCCGGGTGCCGTACCATTGTTGTTGTCGAATACCACAGCTTTGGAAGGCATCATGGCCTGCTTCAGATTATTTTCGCTCATGGGACGCTGACGACGTTCAAAGTGCTTGATGATTCGATCCAGAGAATGAGGATCTTCCACTAAAACATCGTCCATGACCTGACAAATCACTTCCTTAGTCAAATCATCCTGGGTCGGACCGGTCCCTCCCGTAGTGATCACCAGATCACAATCCTTCATGGCCATCTTCAAAATATCTGCCAAACGTTTGGGATTATCGCCAACAGTATAGTGATACAGCACATCGATTCCCATCAGATTCAGCTGTTGGGAAAGATAAACCGCATCGGTATTCACTGTATGTCCGAAGAGAAGTTCCGTTCCAACGGCTACGATTGCACATTTCATAGAGAATTCGCCTCCTTGAAAAAAGAGCCGCTCCCGCAGGAAACGGCTCAAAACTACATTATATTACATAGAGAATACGCTCTTGTTCTGCATGATGTATTCCACACCGGAAACCACGGTCATGATCAGAGATGCCCACAGGAAACCATAGGCTGCGTAATACAGGATCATAACATCGGGGAATGCAGCCAGCATCAGCAGCAGCGGAACAGCGATCATCTGCAGAACGGTCTTGATCTTACCGCTCATCCCTGCAGCCACAACAATGCCTTCAGAAGCAGCTACGGTTCTCATACCGGAAACCACAAACTCACGAGCCAGGATTACGATCATCATCCAGCCAGGTACGGTTCCATCCTGAACCATCATACAAAATGCGGAATACACCAGGATCTTGTCCGCCAGCGGGTCCATGATCTTACCAAAGTTGGTCACCAGATTGTGCTTACGGGCAATCTGACCGTCCAGCATGTCGGTCAGAGATGCCAGCGCAAAGATGATCAGCGCCGGGATCGCCAGCTCCATCATATAGCACGCAATAAAGAACGGTACTGCGATCATTCTCAATACAGTCAGTTTATTTGGCAGATTCATATTACTCCTCCACTTCTCTTCCAACCAGGTCATAGTCGAAAGCATCGATAATTTCAACCTGTACAAAATCGCCGGGGCACAGCTGACGGTTGGAGGTGAACAGAACACCGTTGTCCACATCGGGAGCATCGTACTTCGTACGGCCGATGTAACTTCCATCTTCATCCTGACCTTCCACCAGAACTTCCATAACCTGACCCACCTTAGCCTGATTGTGCTCCAGAGAAATCGCGCAC
>JAFOGM010000062.1 GCA_017386805.1 Bacillota bacterium | reverse complement strand
TGTAGTGCGAACCTTCTCGCGAAGCAGCGTTTTTGTTCCTGTACTGCCCACAAAGGTCATCTCATAAACGTTGCCATTATCGGTCCATTTGGTGATGTAAGCATCCTTGATCCGTCCGATGTCAGTGATTCGTTCCTCCAGGTCCTCCCAGCCGTATGTCGCAGTCCATTTGTATTCCGGCGCATAGGGATCTTCCTTCGCCTTCAGATATCCGGTGACATTTCCCCAAACGTCTTCCGTAGCCTGAACATATCCGCCGTTATTCTTGGAGTAATATGCCGGAACGATTTTATTGTTATACCAGATCACCAGACCGGAAGTTTCATCCACCGCCTGAATGGTCTTTGCCTTTTCATAATCCACGCCGTAGTACATCTGGCAATGGCTCACGTTGCAAACGTCAAACCCCTCGCTCTTATGACGCCCCTTGTTGGTCATGGCATAGCTTCGTGCCGCAACCGTCTGCGCTTTCAAAGATTCCAGCGGATTCTGATGACCCATTTCCCCCTGGATCACACCGTAGAGATAATGATCCAAAGACAGGTAATTGATCACATTCAGATCGCCGTTGTCGCGAACGTGGAACTTCAGTCCTCCGCGATAGGTACGATTATTCACACTGGATTTGAAGTTTCCGTCACCCAACCAGTCACCGTTCATGATGACGCCGTTCTTTCCCAGGTCGGTTACCAGAGTCACACCGTTTTCATCATTGACATTGATCAGACCGTTTCTGGACGTGATCACCAAATGGGTATATCCCGTCAAAGGAAGGGTCTCAACGATGCCGTCGGAAATATCCACGATCTGGAATCCGTCGTTGCTGTACATATGTACAGAATCCACAGCAGAGCTTCCATACTTGATCCCTACAGCAACATAAGTCCCACGAACAGGTTCTTTCTCTTCCACAGGGGGTTCTTCCACCGGCGGTTCCTCCACGGGAGGTTCTTCCGGGAGCTCCGGCTCCTCTTCCGTGATTGCTCCTTCCGTTGTGGCATCTTCTGTGATGGCAGCTTCCGTGGTCTCCTCCGCATAGGCAACCGGCGCGCAAAGCAGCGCCGCCATCAGCAGCGCCAGGATCAAAGCCAAAGATTTGGTTTTTGTTGTCTTCACATTCATCATAAGCTCAGTTGATCTCCTTCGCCTGTAGAAATTCCTAAGTGGTGATATGCCAGATCAGAAACCATTCGTCCTTTCTGGGTTCGATGCAATAAACCTGCCTGAATCAGATACGGTTCGTAGACATCTTCGATGGTCACACGCTCTTCTCCGATAGCCGCAGCAATGGTATCGATCCCCACCGGGCCTCCCTTGAAGCGCTCAATGATCAGACGCAGGATCTCACGATCCAGATGTTCCAGCCCGAGACGGTCGATTCCCAGAGAGTCCAGAGTCCGGCTGGTGATATCCATATCGATGACCCCGTTTCCCTTCACCTGGCTGAAATCACGAACACGCTTCAATAAACGGTTGGCGATTCGCGGTGTACCACGGGAACGACGAGCCATTTCCAATAAGGAATCCTCGTCGATATCCACATTCAGGATCCCTGCAGATCTGCGGATGATCTCTGCCAATTCCTCATTTTCATACATTTCGAACTTACAAACCACACCGAAACGGTCACGCAGTGGAGCAGATAAACTTCCTGCTCTTGTCGTAGCACCGATCAGGGTGAACTTGGCCAGATCCAGTCGAATGGAACGAGCCGAGGGTCCCTTTCCGATGATGATGTCCAGCGCAAAGTCTTCCATGGCGGAATACAGCACTTCTTCCACGCTGCGATTCAGTCGATGGATCTCATCGATGAACAGAACATCGCCCTCGTTCAGGTTGGTCAGAATGGCAGCCAGATCGCCGGCACGTTCGATTGCCGGACCGGAAGTGATGCGCAATTCCACGCCCATTTCCGCAGCAATGATCCCTGCCAGAGTGGTTTTTCCCAGACCGGGAGGTCCATAAAAGAGAACGTGATCCAAGGATTCACGACGTTGTTTCGCCGCTTCGATGAAGACCTTCAGATTCTCTGTGACCTTTCTCTGTCCGATATAATCCTCCAGTCGTTTGGGACGGAGGGATACTTCCACGGCTTCCTCTTCGTATCCGCTGAGGTCAGCCGCAGTGATTCTTTCTTCGTAATTCATACTCGTTCCTTAGAATAATTTCTTCAACGCTTTCTTGATGTAATCTTCTGTGGACAGGCCGTCTTCCAGACCGCCCAGGGCCGCAGCCGCTTCGCTTCTGGAATAACCCAGAGCCATCAGCGCATCCACCGCCATACCCTTTTCGTCCGCCGCACTGATGTCTGCCAGAGTCACACCGGCAGTGGTCGAAATATCTCCCAGCTTATCTTTCAGTTCCAAACAGATACGCTGGGCAATCTTCTTTCCGATCCCGTTGGCTCGGGTCAGAGTTGCCGCATCGTCGAAAGCGATCGCCTGTTTCAGATCGTTCACCGGCATGGCAGAAAGCAGCGCCATGGCACCCTTTGCTCCCACACCGCTGACCGTCAAAAGCTTTCGAAATACGGTCATGGACTCTTTATCAGAAAAGCCATAGAGCTTCACGTCGTCTTCTTTTACGATCATAACGGTCAGCACCTTGACTTCTTCATTTCCTTTTTTCAGATACAACGGCGAATTGTCCGGAATGAACACTTCATAGCCGATTCCGTTGGTTTCCACCACGATCCCGCCGTCGATGGTACCGTCGATTTTTCCCCTGATATGATGAATCATCGCTTCACTCCCTTTTCATAGTCCTCGATCAGCTGTTCCCAGCGATTTTTCGTAGACTGTGCTTTTTTGATCTGCTGCGCATTCTTCTGCGACAGCGCTTCTTCGTATTTCTTCATGCGTTCTTTTCCCGGCGCTGCATGACCGTGGCAGATGGCAGCCGCCAAGGCGTCCGCCGTATCGTCGGGCTTGGGAACTTCCTCCAGTCCCAGCATAGCTTTCACCATCATCTGGACCTGTTTCTTTTCCGCGCGTCCATAGCCCGTCAGAGCCTGTTTGATCTGCACCGGCGTATATTCATTGATGGGAACGCCGGAATTGGCACAGGCGAGGATTGCCACACCGCGGGCCTGACCTACCAGGATCGCCGTGGTGGTGTTGGTATTGAAGAACAACTCTTCAATGGAACAGACTTCCGGCCGGGTCCTGTCGATGATTTCCATCAACTCCGAATACAGGTGTTTCAGCCGATCCGGCATCTCCATATCCTTATCCGTGGTCACGGCTCCATATTCCACCGGAACAAACCGGTTTCCCTTTACATCCACGACGCCATAGCCCAAAATCGCATAGCCCGGGTCGATGCCTAAAATACGCATAGTTTCTCCACCTCATTATCCGTTATATTATATCAAAATCCCGGAGAAAAAGAAACCGTTTGTACGGAAAAACAGGTTGTTTCTTTCTATGCATGACTGTGGTATACTATATGTATAATTACTCAGTGAGGAGGATATATTATGCGACACGACAGACAAGGACGAATCAAGGAACTGATCGCTACTTACGATATCGACACTCAGGAAAAATTAGTGGAACTGCTCAACGCTGACGGGTATCGCGTTACACAGGCCACTGTGTCCAGAGACATCAAGAACCTGAAGCTGGTGAAAACCCTTTCCGCCAACGGGAAGTATAAGTATACAGTGGAAAAAACTCCGGAACAGTCCCTTTCCGAACGCTTCATCAAAATCCTGAAGGAATGTGTTCTCAGTGTGAAAAGCTCCGGAAATATCATCGTGATCCAGACCCTTTCCGGCTGTGCCAACGCTGCTGCGGAAGCCATCGACACCTCCAACTTCCCCATGATTTTAGGAAGTATTGCCGGTGACAACACCATCTTCCTGGTGGTGGACGATCCCGAAAAAACTCCGGATCTGGTGGAACAGTTCAACAACCTTCTGAAGTAACCTTAAGTCAGGTATCCATATGATTACACATATCAAAATTCAGGATTTTGCCATCATCGATCACCTGGACGTGGACTTCCACGAAGGTCTCAATGTGATCACCGGGGAAACCGGTGCCGGTAAATCCATCATCATCGAAGCGATCTCCACGGCTCTCGGAAGCCGTGCGGATACTACATATGTGCGCACAGGAAAGGACAAGGCAATCATCCAGCTGACGCTGGATACGTCCGATGAGCGATCCCAGGCTTTCTTTGAAGAAAACGGGATCACTCCCGACGACGAAGCCGTCATCAAGCGCGAAATCAATAAGACGGGTAAGAGCGTCTGCCGGATCAACGGTGAGATCGTACCCGTTTCTCTGCTGTCCAAATTCTGCCGTTCTCTGGCTGACATCCACGGTCAGTACGATCACCAGTCCCTTCTGAATGCGGAACAACACGTCTTCTTACTGGATTCCTTTGGCGGTCCTGAACTTGAGAAAGTGCGGACCACCACCGAGGAAGTTTATCATCAGTACGTGGATTGTTCCCGTCAGCTGAACAGCCTGAAGAATAATCTGGCTGCCGCTCAACGACAGAGAGATTTCATGAGCTTCGAACTGGACGAGATCAACAAGATCAAGCCCGTATTGGGAGAAGATGACGAACTGGCTCAGCGGATCACCCTGTTGGAAAACAGCCAGCGTATTTTTGAGCGCCTGTCCGGTGCCTATGAATTGCTCTTCGGAGAAGAACAGTCTGTGATTTCCCAGCTTAACGCCGTCACTCACCAATTGAGTGACGTTGCGGAATTTTCTGCTGATATTTCCGGATTCAATGATCAGGTTTCTGATGCTTACTATCAGCTGGAAGATGTAGCTGAAGAACTGCGCCGTTTCAAGGA
>JAFOGM010000061.1 GCA_017386805.1 Bacillota bacterium | reverse complement strand
TGCAGGGAATCTGGCAGACATCATCAGTAAATATCGACTGACCACCATCGGGTCGTCTCTGTCTTGTCTGGCGCTTGTGATCTACATTCTGGCACCCAGCTCCAACTGGATCATTCTCGGAAGATTGGTTCACGGCGTGGGCTATTCCTTCTGCTCCGTCTGCATGTCCACCTGGATGTCCAACATGCTTCCTCTGGACAAAGTAGGGACGGGGATGGGCCTCTACGGAACCATGAACGCGCTGGGGATGGCAATCGCGCCTTCCGTAGGGATCGCTCTTTACCAGCAGTTCGGCTATCGGGCGTCCTTCCTCTTCGCTCTGGCGGCAACCATTCTGATCATCGTCATCATCCAGTTCATCAGCGACAAGGGAGAACCGAAGCGCAAGCTGAGAAGCGACGCCGCAGGCGGCGCGGCTGCCGCAGAAAAGCGCAAGTTCTCGCTGGAATTCGTGGACGTCAAGGTATTGCCTCTGGCTGCCATCATCATGCTGTTCACCATTCCGTACTATGCGACCCAGTCCTTCCTGGTGAGCTACAGCGAAGCCCGTCAGCTGGCGGTGAAGTACAGCCTGTTCTTCCCGATTTACGCCGGAGCGCTGCTGGTTCTGCGTTTGTCCATGAAGAGCCTTTTCGACAAGATCCGATTCCGCTATTTCCTGGGAGGAAGCGTCCTCTCCGCAGCGGCATCCATCTTCCTGCTGGGCTTCATGAAAAACAACATCCACATGGTCATGGCTTCCATCTGCATGGCAGGCGGCTACGGTCTCATGTGTTCCATCTGTCAGTCCACTGCGATTCTGATGGCCGGCGTGGAACGACGCGGTCTGGCCAACAGTACCTATTATGTAGGACTGGATCTGGGGATGTCCATCGGGCCCATCATCGGCGGCTATCTCTACGGAAATATTCCGCTGGAGCTGTTCTATCCCTGCCTGATGGTTACCTTACCGCTGATCATTGCGGTTTATTGGATTTTCCTGAAGAAAAAAGGATACTAATGATATCTGATATCGAAATAAAAAACCCCTGCTGATTTGGAGTGTTGAAATCAACAGGGGTTTTTATATTAAGTGGTGTAGCTTAACCGAAGATCAGGGATTCAGCGTAACGGGTTGCAATTACGCCTTCCGGTTCGCCGGTTTCCTTAGATTCGGACAGGATGTGTTCGATGGAGTTGTAGATGTTGTCTACCTTCTTCAGAACAGCTTCCTTGTCGTAAGGACCGTCCACTTCAGCTGCAGCGTTGATAACGCCGCCGCCATTGATAACGAAGTCAGGAGCATAGTAGATACCGCGAGCCTTCAGAGCCAGACCGGATTCGTCGTCCAGAATCTGGTTGTTTGCACCGCCGGCAACTGCCTTGCAGCGCAGCTTGGGAATGGTGTTGGGGTTCAGGATCGCACCCATAGCGTTGGGGGATACGATGTCGCATTCCTGGAACAGGATTTCTTCGGTGGGAACGATGGTTGCACCGAATTCTTCTGCAGCCTTTTCCAGAGCTGCCTTGTTGGAACGGTTTGCGATGATCAGCTTCGCACCGTCGTTGTGCAGCAGACGGCACAGTTCGTAGCCAACCTTACCCAGACCCTGTACAGCGATGGTAACGCCGTTCAGATCGTCGCTGCCTAAAGCAACCTTAGCGGTAGCGCGGATACCCTGGTATACGCCGCGAGCGGTGAAAGGAGACGGGTCGCCGCTGTTCATGGGCAGACCGCAGATGTGCTTGGTCTTGCGCATCATGACCAGAGCGTCGTCAGTGTCGGTATTTACGTCTTCTGCAGTGATGTAGCAGCCGCCTAAAGCTTCTACAGCTTCTGCGAAAGCTTCGAACATAGCTTCGGTCTTCTGGGAAGGATCTGCGATGATAACGCCCTTACCGCCGCCGTGGGGCAGGCCTGCAACAGCGTTCTTGTGGGACATGCCGCGGGACAGTCTCAGAACGTCGAACAGAGCGTCGTCAAAGGATTCGTAAGGATACAGACGGCAGCCGCCGATGGCGGGACCTAAGTTGGTGTTGTGAACAGCGATGATGGCCTTCAGACCAGCTTCTTCGTTGTTGATGAACAACACTTTTTCGTGACCGTATTTGCTCATTTCTACTAAAGCATTCATTGTTAAGCACCTCTTTTTTAATATAGATTGGATCCGATAACTTCATATATATTATTTATTATCGGATAAGCTGTTTACACTACTCCCTCGTTATATTCCTTTTAATGGATAATGTCAAGATTTTTAAGGAAAGAATCACACAAAATCAATCAAAAAAGAATAAAATTCTGCAAAACGGGAGAACGGCAAGAAATTTTCAATATTTTCCCATGAAATTGGTGAAAAGCCACAAAAAATTGAGAAAATGTTACGATGGTGTTTACAAAAT
>JAFOGM010000001.1 GCA_017386805.1 Bacillota bacterium | reverse complement strand
TGCCTCACATCACTCATATCGTAACAGAAGAATAAACACAATCGTCAAAACGGCCGACGACAAACGCCGCCGACCTTTTTATATGTTATAACTATTTAAAGTAATATAATTATAAGGAGATTAAAGAAATGGGCTACAAAGTACCTGTTGGTCTGTCCAACAAGCATCTGCACTTATCCGCTAAGGACCTGGAAGCACTGTTCGGTGCTGGTTATGAACTGCACCCCACCAAGCCTCTGAAGCAGCCTGGTCAGTTCGCAGCTGAAGAAAAGGTTGACATCGTTGGTCCTAAGGGAACTCTGAAGGGTATCCGTGTACTGGGTCCCGTTCGTCCGGAAACTCAGATCGAACTGGCTATGACCGACTGCAGAGCAATCGGCGTATCCGCTCCCGTTAGAGAATCCGGTAAGCTGGATGGAACTCCTGGCGTTAAGCTGGTAGGCCCCGCTGGTGAAGTTGAACTGGAAAAGGGCGTTATCGTTGCTCTGAGACACGTTCACCTGAGCGCAGAACAGGCTGCTGAAGCTGGCGTTGTTGATAAGGAAATGGTAAGCGTAAGAGTAGGCGGCGAACGCGGTCTGGTATTTGACAACGTTCTGATCCGTTCCGGCGCTGGCCACGAAAGAGAAATCCACCTGGATACCGATGAAGGTAATGCAGCTGGTCTGAAGAACGACGTTGAAGTTGAAATCCTGAAGTAATTCAGAACCGACAAATCAACAGAAGAAAAAACAACAAAACCCCGGGTCGATGATTCGGGGTTTTTAACAAGGAGATACACGTATTATGAAAAAGCCTTTAAATCAATACTTTGACCATACGATTTTAAAGCCGGAAGCGACTACCGCGGATGTGGAAAAGCTCTGTAAGGAAGCGAGAGAAAACAAGTTCTATTCCGTTTGTGTGAACTCCAGCTTCGTGGAAAAGGCTAAGGAATTTCTGATGTTCAGCGACGTGAAGGTCTGCGCTGTTGTTGGCTTCCCCTTAGGCGCCTGCATGACTGAAGTGAAGTCCGTGGAAACCACCCTGGCTTGCGAATGCGGTGCAGAAGAAATCGACATGGTCATCAACGTAGGCGCTTTGAAGGAAGGCGACTACGAACTGGTTCTGGATGATATCGCTGAAGTGGTTGCTGTGGCTGGCGATTACGATGCCACAGTTAAGGTCATCATCGAAACCTGCCTCCTGACCAAGGAAGAAATCGTGAAGGCCTGTGAACTGGCGGAAGAAGCCGGCGCTGCTTTCGTAAAGACATCCACCGGATTCTCCAAAGGCGGCGCTACCGTTGAGGACGTGAAGCTGATGAGAGAAACCGTTGGCGATCGTCTTCAGGTGAAGGCTTCCGGCGGGATCCGCGATTACGAAACCTGCATGGCAATGATCGAAGCCGGTGCAGACCGTGTGGGTGCATCTGCTTCCGTTCAGATCATGGAAGAAGCAAAGAAACACTAAAGAAATAGAGTGAATGAAAAAGAAAACCGTCAGTGGTGCGCTTGAACGCACTGCTGACGGTTTTGTTGTTATAAGGATAATCCGCGGTTTCTGACCTGTTTTAACAGATAGGCATATCTGGATTTTGCGGATAACAGATCGTAAGTGGCCTGATCGATCAAATCCTGATCTGTGGCTTCGCGAAAATGATTTTCGGCATGTTGCCAGGCTTCCAATGTTCGCTGAAGCTCCTGGCGGTACATGTCCTCTTCGCCCTGCGGGACGACTGTACGACGGTTTTTAAATCGACTCATGCATATCCCTCCCTTTCTACATTCTTATTGTACGCCGAAAGTTGGGAATATATACAAAAGAAGCGGTTTAATCCCACAAGTTGTGGACGGAAATGAGCGCTTTGTACAAGGGGGCTGTGATAAAACCGTAGACAACCGATTTGACTGCGGAAAGAGGTGCTCTGGAAATAAAGGATGCCCAGAAGGGGGTTCCTGCCATCATGCTGATCCACAGGGAATTCATGAGGATCGACGCGATGATTTCGGTGATCACCACAAATGTAACGATCATCCAGGGCTTTAATGTGCGATTTCCGGCAACTTTTTTCGTCAGGCCGGGAATCAGTCCCACCACGATGGCGGATAAGGTAAAGCCGGGGAAATAAGCGCCGCCGGTGGGGAAAACGATCCCTCCGATGATGTCACCAATGGCTCCGGTGGCAGCGCCTGCCAGAGGCCCTAGAAGGAAACCGGAGAGCAGCAGGGGAATATGTCCAAAGCCTATGCGATTTCCGTTGATTCCGAAGAAGGGGATGTAGATGCTGAAAAATTGTGTCAGGATCACCATCAGTGTGGCAAACAATGCAACCAGCGTGATTTGCTTTGTGGATAGTTTTTTCATAATAAAAAACACCTTCCTTACATCTGTATAACAATAACGAAGACTACATGATGAAAATGGAAAAGTGTTCCTTCATGCAGCAGCGGACGCAACACTGTATCGCAAGTTGTAAAACATCAAACTTTTCGTTCACAGGCGACATCCCATCCTGTGACACTTTA
>JAFOGM010000060.1 GCA_017386805.1 Bacillota bacterium | reverse complement strand
TAAATTTCTTTACAACAATCCAAATTTTTCCGCATATTAGCAATCTGTAATACCAGCATCAGCTGGAAGCAGAAATACATCAGTGAGGCCAAGTCCTGGATTCCATGGATCACATTTCCCCACCAAAGATCGGGAAGGTTCACGCATTGTTCCATCAAAGCGGTGAAAATCCCCACCGGAAGATAAACCGTAATCAACAGATGTAAGCTTCGTTCCAGTCCACGGACCACGATAGCCTTTCCCTCTGCCAAAGCCATATTCCGCGAGGCAGTCAGAATTTCGGTCATGATCCACACTCCTGCAAGGAAGAGCAGGAGCGAAGCGATTGCCGAAGGGGGAAGCTGGAAGAGTGGCGGTGTTTCGGGACGTGTCACATCCCAGAGTCCTCCTGCGCCGGAGCCGCTATTGAAAACGGCCCATATTTGTTCTCCCACGGAAACCACAATGAAGAACTGTATCAATCGATGGATTCCCTGTTGACGCAATGGCGACAGTCCTGTAAGTCCGCCAGCACAAAGAGCCTTCCACCCTTTCGCGACCCAATAATATCCCAGAATATTTGGGATCAGGTCGATGGAAAAGAGGTTCAAGTTCAGGAAAATCAAGACATATCCACGAAAGATCTGTCGGAAGGCGTTATTGATCGTCATGGTCTCACCTCCTCAACAATAGACTCCATCATCCGTGCAGTTCGATGGGTTCCTACATGAGATGTCCATTCTTCATAACAATCCATGCGATAATCGATGGTCTGATCCTGACGTACCTCTGCATGGAAGGGAAGTTCCGGCAGTTCCTGTGCCGGCTCCATCAGATACATTTGATTTCTGTCAGCCAGAACCTGATAGCGGCCGTCACGGATCCCCAGGATCACATCGTGGTCTTCCACAATGCGATAGGACCCATAACTTCCGGAGAGCGGTCCCTCATCATTCTGGATATCGATACGAATGATCCCCCGGTACGTTCCGTCCGTGCGGCGGTGGAAATTGTAGACGGTGAAACCGTCGTTGCCGCGGCTGTTGATGATGTCCACAGCCAGATCTTTTTTCTCTTCTTCCGTCAGTTGATCAGCCGTCGAATCCTGACGCAAAGCCACATCCAGCATCATCTCCAGATAGCCCAGATCTACCATGCGGCCGGTTCCATCCTCGTCATTTTCTATTTTCTGCGCCTTTCGTTCCTCCCGCGCTTCGTCGGACAGGAATAGCCACTCGTAACTGACCTGCCACTCGGTCAGAGCCAGGCCGTAGCCGTAAAACGCTTCCTGCGGCGAAGACAATCGATACTTTTCCGCATGGTACACGTTGTAGTCAAAGACCCCTGTTCCAAATCCGAAACCGGTGGGCAGCTCATTGAGATTGTAAACGCCCTGCGGAATGCAGAGACAATAGGCCCCTGAAATCAGCGTCAACATGAATGCGATCCAACCAGACGCTCCCGACAATTTCCAAAATTCCCGGATTCGTCGGATACGGGTCAGTACGTTTTTCTGGCCGTTGGACAGACTCGTGGTTCCTGGAATGTAACTTTTTCCGCGGCCCATGGCATTGAGAAGCAACTGTCCATACTGTTCATGATCTACTTTTTCTTCCTTCCCTAAAATCCGCAAAACCCGCTCGTCACAGAGCAGTTCACAGTCGTTCTGCATCCTCCGGAAAGCATACCACAACACCGGATTGAAAAAGTGAAGACACCGGAACAGCGTAATCATCCAGTGGAAAGCCAAATGATTGTGTTTTAAATGCACCAGCTCATGTAAAATCACCCCATCATCTATAGGCAGCATTTCCTCCGGGATCACCAGCGTTCTCCGCAGAATTCCAAAGACGAAGGGACTGTCGATCCCTTTTGCGGTGTAAATCTCGATCTTTCGTTTGGGATCACCGTCCCACACGCGGTAGGTACAGCTGTATACCTGATATTCCAACGGGCTCAATGCCTGTTGGTTCTTCGGAAGGCAGCCAACCATCGTCCATTGCTTCTTCTGGGACAACAGCCGCAGATACATGATCACAAACACCGTCAAAGTCAAGGCCACACCGATCCAATAGATCATTACTGCCCGTTCCTGAAATGCGTTTTCCATGGTCAGCGGTCCCAGAAATTCTTTCACTGGAACCTCATACAACGCATCGCTTCCCCGACCGATGAAACTCATTCCTTCCACCACAGGTTCTAAATCTCCCACAGCTCCGGCAACCGCTCCCGGTCCATTCATTCCGGCAACTTCGCCTTCGACACTTCCTGCCAATCCGGCCATATTCCCACTGCTATCCACACCCATACGACGACTGTCCAAAGCGAAGCGAAGCGATGATGCGATCCTCTCCGGTTGGATCAATCGTCCCAAGGACATGCTGCTCTGCAGAGTAAATTTTTCCGGCCGGATCGTCATACGGGCCAGAAGAACGGTCCAGATATACAGATGCCACCGGGCAGACAACTGTTCTCGGAAAAATTGTTTGATTAAAAGAATCACCAGTGCCGTCCCCGTGGCGTACAGACTGACGATTAGGATATCGTACAAACTGCGTGGTAAAGCTACCCAATCATAGATCCAATCCATCATAAAAACTCCCCCTTTGTTCAAAGATGACCATTCATCTTCGCAGTCTATTCCCGTTCTTCATCCAGCAGTCTTCGGATCTCGTCCAGTTCCTCTGCACTCAGCTTATCGTCTTTGATGAAAGAGGCGATCATCATCTTCACCGAGCCTTGATACATCTTGTCCAGGAAACTCTGTTCCTCCTGGCGACGGCAGGTATCTCTATCAACCAGCGGATAAAAGGCCTTCGGTCCCTTTGAGGACTTGGTGCTTAATGTTCCTTCGCACAGATCGTCGCCATGAGCCACGACACCGTGTTCTTCCAGTCTCGTCAGCTGCGTATTCACCGTATTCGCTTTCCAAAGGATTCCCTTTTCTTCGTCCAGCTCTCTGCATATTTGGCTCACGGTCATGGGCTCATCGCTCTCCCACAACAGTTCCATGATACTCCATTGTGCTTCTGTAATTTTGATCATATATAAATCCCCCTTTACTACAAATGTAGTATTTGATTATTATACTACATTTGTAGTAATCGTTTGTCAAGATATCTTTCACCGATGAGAGAGGTTGGAGCAAGACGAAGGTGTTGCACGAAAGGGGTGGAATTAACGGCTAATGTGACAACTTTTCAGCTTTTCAACGAGAATTGTTGCACGAAAGGGGACAAATCAGTGACTAATGTGACAACTTTTCAGTTTTTTTCCTTCGTTTCGAAGAATTGTTTTCACAAATAGGGTGTTTCAAAGACGAAATGTGATAACATTTCGTCCCTCAAAGCTTAAATTCCGCACATTTTCATTCAGAAATGAAGACGTGTGCAACTTTACATACTGTTTCCCTCAAAATTCCGCACATCACCACTCCGAAAACACATGGTACAACCCTTTCGCATACTCTGAATCATCCTGATTTCTGGAGGTTCCCATGACGATCCACCCACGTCTTTTGCATAAACTTGAAACCCTGTCCAGTCGCTCCACTGAATCGTCTCAAAACAAGCAATCTGCTGATTCTAATGAATCTGACCGTTCTGCATCCATTCCTGTGATTTTATATTACTGCAGGCCCCGCGAAGAAGTCCGTCAGTGCATCCTTCGCCGCTACGGTCCCATCAAATACGAGCTGCCATTTATCAACGCCATGGCTTTGGAACTCCCGCCGGAAAAGGTGAAGCTGATCGCCAAAGAGCGTATGGTGCAATGGATCACAGAGGATGTAGCTGTCAGTAAAGTGGGGGAGGGCGAGCCTACCGGCAACCCGCGCCGGCCTCCGGCCCGGCGCGTCCCGCTTCCCACTCGACCGATGCCGGAGAGGCGACGACCAGGGCGACCAGCAGCCGTGGCCGTGATCGATACGGGGGTAGCTTTGCATCCGGATCTTTTGTTTCCGAAAAACCGGATCCGGGGCTTTTGTGATTTGATCCATGGAAAAACAGAGCCTTACGACGATGACGGCCACGGAACTCACATCGCCGGGATCCTTTCTGGACTGGCCAGTTGGCCGGGGGAGGAGAAGAGCGGCGGCCGGCTGGCCGCCGCGGTTGCCGCAGAGCACCGTTGGAGCCCGGACATTGTGGCCATCAAGGCGCTGGACGGGGAGGGGAACGGGACGGCTTCCGACATTTTGGCCGCCATGCAGTGGACAGTAAATCACCGCCGCCATTTCAACATCCGCGTGGTCAATCTGTCCCTGGGTGTTTCCGCCGATCACGAAGATGACAGCGATCCGCTGGTCAGGGGAGTGGAAGCACTGACGCGCTTTGGTCTTTGTGTGGTTGCCGCCGCCGGAAACAGCGGTCCAAAGCCGCATACCATCAGTTCTCCCGGAATCAGCCCCTACGCCATCACCGTCGGAGCCCATGACGGAAGCCACGTCGCTTCCTTTTCCAGCCGTGGCCCCACC
>JAFOGM010000059.1 GCA_017386805.1 Bacillota bacterium | reverse complement strand
GGCCCAGTGTGGTCTTGACTGTCCTGTATCCTGTCATCTGATCCAATCCTCCATTGATCATTAAGCTTTCTGTTTGCAATTTCTTCATCGGTAATGCCCCAGTATTTCAGGAACGGGATCCGCGGGATCTTCATCCGGTGTTCACCGCTCATCTGGTACGGGAACTGTATTTCTCCGCGCCGTGCGTGTTCCAGAAGCCTGGTTGTATGCATTCCCATTGCATGAGCAGCTATGGTGCCTGTAATGATAATCTTGTCGTCCATTTCAAGGACTCTGCTAAAGTTGTCTTTGCCTATGCTCATCTCAGGCCCTCCTTCACCTGTTTCCATCTGCACCCGTCACAGGCGCCTTCATGGGCTTCGTGGTACGATCCGCACCGAAGGCACAGCTCGTTCACGCAATCCTTCAGATCGGTCTCCATGTCCTGAAAGAAATACTTTTCTTTCAACACTTCGGTCTTCTCTGGCATCTCCGGCAGCTGCATCCACAGGATCACGTTGTTGTTCCCGCCTCCGGTGACCCATCCGTCGTCATACTGCCTGTCTTTCCAGTAAGAACCGAAACACATCGACCAGGTGCCGTTCTTCAGTTCCTTAATACACAGGACATGTTGCCCGTTCGGTGGCTTGTGGTCTTTGGCGTTCTTCCATATCCCGACCATGATGCTTCACTTCCTTTCATTAGTTTCCGCCGGCAGTTCTGAACAGTTCAGGAATCGGAACACCAACCGCGTCGGCCAGCGCCGGGACCATGTCCGCCCTGATGACTTTGCGACCCTGGAGAATGTCGGAAAAAGCCTGTGCGGTCATGCCGGCGCGTTCGGCGACGCCTTTTTTGATCAACCCTTTTTCCTCGATTACCCTGATCAGGTTTTCTTGGACTATTGTCACTTGTCTCACCCCCTTTTCTCAAGTAGCTTGGTCAGAACACATATTAGCATACTTATTCTGAGAATTCAATACCTAAATAATAGTTTTCTTGTACTTTTTTATTGAAATATTACATACGCAGTGATATACTGAAGGCCCAAGCAGAAAAGGAGCTGAGAAAAAGATGGGTATCGGACAGAGATTAAAGGAAGCGAGAATCGCGAAAAACATCACGCAGGAAGATCTTGCGAAGTATGTTGGAGTGACAAAGGGAGCCATCGGAAATTATGAAGCGGGGATCTCGAGCCCGCGTGATTCCATTCTGATCAAACTGATGGAAGTGCTCCAGATCGACGCGAATTATATCTATCAGGATTACATTCATCAGAAGGATGAAAATCAGCAGCGTCTGGAAGCGCTTCACCAGAATCCTCGCCTTGGTCTTCTGTTCGATCATTCCAGTAAGATGTCGAAAGAAGACGTAGACGTCATGATCAGATTCGCCGAAGGCATTCTGAAGGAGCGTGATGGAAATGATTGATGAAAGACCGGCAACGCTGGTGGATCTTCCCACCAGCGTTCGCGGTCTCTGCTTTCATGATGACAATGGAGAGGAATATATTGTCCTCAACTCCCGCCTCACCAGAGAGCAGAACCGCAAGACATGGGAGCACGAGCGGAAACACATGACAGACGGTGATATGTATGAACCGACATACATCGAATATTAATAGGAGGAAACACCATGAAAAAACTAATCACCATCATCCTGATCCTCGCGCTGATCCTGCCGGCCAGCGCACTGGCAGACCGTGACAAAATCGTTGGTAGTTGGTATGTACTGAACGACTATACAGAATATCCAGAACTTGCATCTACATCTAATGGGTGTGACATTATCATAATGATTTATACTTTTTTCGAAGACGGAACCATTATGTGTACAGAAAATGACATAGTTGGAAAGACCGGGAATGTTCAATCCTCTCCAACAGGGAAGTGGGAAAAAACAGGCGACACATACAAATATAGTATGATTGGATTTGGTGAAGGAATAATAAAATTTGAAGAAGAAAACTCTATTTTGTTGTCCTACCTTGACCAAGGGTATTTCAGAATGCACAAAATGATTTGTTTAAATCCTTATAAGGATTATGTGTTCGACTGAGGTGATACCATGAATTGTACTAAGTGCAAACAGGAAGTCGTACAGGGTGCGGTTTTCTGCCCGTGGTGCGGGAAAAAGCTCCAAATGCAGAAAAAAAGCCGCACCAAGTCCCGGGGGAACGGGACCGGTACGGCATTCAAACGAGGGAACACATGGACGGCACAGGTGGTAGTAGACTATCAGAAGCTGCCGCCGTTCGACATCAACAATCCGGACAATGCGAAGCCAAGGAAGAAGATCACCCGCAGCAAGGGCGGATTCAAGACAAGGGATGCTGCTCTCCAGTACTGTCCAATCCTGAAGGCCGGCCCGCAGAAACCGATACAGGCGCCGACCCTGGAACATTATTGGGAAGCGTACCGCAACAGCTCATTCGCCGCTCTGAGCGATTCCAAACAGACCGCATACAGATCAGCCTGGAAGAAGCTGACACCGCTCCACAAGACGCATATAGATCAGCTGACGGTGGCAGACCTTCAGAAGGCCGTTGCAGACGCCTGTACGACCCATTACACCGTCAGGGATGCGAAGACCGTCCTGACGGCCCTCTTCCGGATCGCAGCGGCGGAAGGCTACGTGAACAAGGATATACCATCCTTCATTCAGATTCCGAAGCTGGAGGAAACCGAGCGCACCCCGTTCAGCGATACAGAACAGGCTGCTCTCTGGAAGCTCTACGAATCCGGAGACCTCCGTGCCGCTCCGATCCTGCTGATGATCTACACCGGCATGATGCCGGCGGAATGTCGGGCGCTGACGGTGGACAACTTCGACATGGACGCCCGCCTGATCACCGGTGTCGGCATGAAGACGAAGGTCCGGAAGGCCTCCCCGATTGTCCTGGCTGATTTCATTCTTCCGGTGGCGGAGACCATGGTCGCAAACGCCCGGAAAAACGGTGCCCTGTTCCTGAAGGATAAAAAGATCTGGTACGCGAATTATTAT
>JAFOGM010000058.1 GCA_017386805.1 Bacillota bacterium | reverse complement strand
AGGTAGGTGTAACCGTTGGTGGGATAGTATTTCACGCTGCCGTCTTCTTCAAATTCTTCGAAGCCTGGAGCCGCAGTATTCAGAGTGATCGGATAGGTGATTTCATAGGTGTAAGTCTTAACGGTGTTATCATCGGACCAGGAGATCTCTGCCTTGGAAGGATCCAGATTCCATTCCAGTCCATTTCCGTTGGCAATTGCGCCCTCCAGACCGTCTGCGTTCAGCACGATGAACTGACCCATGGGATCGATCACCTTGGTGCCTGCGCCGCTCATACCTTCCACTGCAGAATCTGCAATGTGAGAGAATACTTCGCTGATGGATTCACTGTCAGTTCCTACAAACACGTTGTCTTCACTTCCGATGATATCGCTCAGGTATTCTTCATCCACGCCATATCCAACTGCGTATACGGTACTCTTCTTAGCAACTTCTGCCGCCATTGCCGTAGCTTTTCTGGTTCCTTCCGAAGTCGGATTGGAGTCAGAGGGCATTCTTCCGCTGAGACTGATGGATGTGGTGCTGTTGCTTTCTCTTCCGACACAGTTTGCAAAACCGTCGCTGAGCAGAACAGTGTATTTCATAGCAGCATTTGCGATAATGCTCATATCCAGTCGGTTATTGGCCAGCATCAGACCTGCATGCATATTGGTCGCATTGTCCGGTGCACTTAAGTTATTGATAGTAGCTTTCACAGCAGCCAGATTTGCCTTTTCCTTGATATTCACCCACTCATGTCTGGTATTCGCACCCTCACCATAGGTGACCACGGATACCAGTACTCTGCCGGTGTTTGCCACCGCCAGATCATCCAGGAAGCCATTCTCCGCTGCCAGGATCTCCTTGATGGCATCCAGTCTGTTCTCGGTATGATTTCTGTCATTGCATCTCACACCGAAACCGTTGCCCTTATGGCCACCGCAGGTCGCACAGTACTGCATGGAACTGGAGGTGTCGATGACCAGCTGGATTGCTGCATCATTGCTGATTACAGTTTCCGAAGTCTGAACCTTTAAGGTGATATCGAATTCGTTGAGGCCGGTCTGTTCGATGGTCTTCCACAGCTTGAAGCCATCTTCTTCCACCATAGTCTCTTCTGTGTGGATTGCGTTTCCATCTTCATCCACGATGTACGAGCCCTTCATCACCTGATCGGGATAGGATGCTCCAAAAGCGGTGATCTGGACGCTGCTGATCATTAAAACCAGCGTCAGGAAGAGGGCTAAGCTCCGTCTTCCCACATTTTTTCTTTCTCTCTTAGCCATTATTTCGTCTCCTTTTCTTTTCAAATAAGAGCGAAATACCGGCAGCCGCGCCAGCATAGTTCCGGTTCAGAAACCTTAGCCCGCTCGCTTTGCGTCCCGCGCTTTCACGCGGTTTGCCACTTTACAATATTTCTAATTTGCAATCGCACTGTCCATCAGAAGGATCAGTTCCAGCACGCTGCGAAAGCTTTGTTCTTTTTTCCCTTCCAGCCAGGTGACTGATCCCTGCCAGCTGGCGTTTTGTCGAAACAGGATCCGCAGCGCGAAGGTTGCCTTAGAACCCGTCAGGATCTCCTCCCCCGGAGGTCCTGTGGTGTATTCCGGAGGGTCAGCGAAATTTCGAATCGCCGTGTAGGATTGAGGGAAATTCATGTGATTTAACGTCTGTTCCATCTCTTTGATAAACTGAACCAAGCTTTGGAACGTTTTTCCGCGGGGCAGATATGGATTATAATATCTTCCGCTGAACTTCTGGTCATCGTAAGAATCGACACATACGATCGTCGTACGATATTCGTTACCCCAGGCACGCT
>JAFOGM010000057.1 GCA_017386805.1 Bacillota bacterium | reverse complement strand
GAAGAGAAGAAATACCTTACATCTGACATAGAATGTAAGGTATTTTTTATTGTGAAAATTCCGTATTGTATGAGGGGAACGGCATTGACAGAACCGACGGAAGTGTTATAATGAACATATGAACAATCATTCATATGAAAGGATATTGAAGTATGGAACGAAATAAAAAAGATCGCTACGAAGAAGTCTGTCAGGAAGTCTGCATCCATGAAGATGTGGTCAATTTTGTGACAGCAGAGATGCCGGAGGAGGAGACTCTCTATGATCTGGCCGAACTGTTCAAGATCTTCGGTGATACCACCAGAATCAAGATCCTGTACGTATTGTTTGAATCAGATATGTGCGTCTGTGACATTGCGGCGGCACTGAACATGGGCCAGTCGGCCATTTCACATCAGCTGCGTGTTCTGAAGCAGGCAGAACTGGTGAAATCCCGTCGTGAGGGGAAACAGGTGATCTATTCCCTGGCGGATGATCACGTACGAACCATCATCAACAATGGCATGGAACACATTATGGAGTAGGAGGAACTTACAATGAAGAAAGTATTTAAGATGCAGGATCTGGATTGTGCACATTGCGCAGCAAAAATGGAAGATGGAATCAATAAGCTGGATGGAGTGACCAAAGCAACTGTCAGCTTTATGACCCAGAAACTGACCATTGAACTGGATGAAACCCGTCTGGACGAAATCATGGCAGAAGCCGTAAAGGTCGTAAAGAACGTAGATCCCGAATGTGAGATCCTGCTGTAATGACAAAGAAACAAAAACGTGAACTGAAAAAAATCCTTTGGGCATTGGCGTTTTTGGGATTGGCGCTGTTGATCCCCGCGCCGAAGCCGTTGGATCTGGCCCTGTTTCTGATCCCTTACGTGATTGCAGGCCGAAACGTTCTGGAAAAAGCGGCGCGCAACATCCGCCGCGGACAGGTCTTCGATGAGAACTTCCTCATGGGGATCGCCACCATCGGAGCCTTCCTGGTGGGCGAATACACCGAAGGGGTTGCCGTTATGATCTTCTATCAGGTGGGGGAACTGTTCCAGAGCGTTGCTGTAGGAAAGTCCCGCCAGTCCATTGCGGATCTGATGGATATCTGTCCGGACTACGCGAATATCGAAGTGGATGGTCAAATCGAAACAGTGGATCCGGAAGAAGTGGCCATTGGCCAGGAAATCCTGGTTCTTCCCGGAGAACGGATCCCGCTGGACGGCATCGTGATCCAGGGTGAATCCATGATCGATACGTCGGCACTCACCGGCGAATCTGTTCCGCGAAAGGCGGAGGTGGGAAACGAAGTCCTTTCCGGCTGCATCAATCAGACCGGCCGTCTGACCATTCAGGTGACCAAGGCGTTCGGGGAGTCCACGGTGACCAAGATCCTGGAACTGGTGGAAAATGCAGCTTCTCAGAAAGCCCCCATGGAGAATTTTATCACGCGGTTTGCGCGTTACTATACCCCTGCAGTGGTGTTCGCAGCACTGGCTGTGGCAATCTTCCCGCCGCTCCTGATGGAGGGCG
>JAFOGM010000056.1 GCA_017386805.1 Bacillota bacterium | reverse complement strand
TGGTCACCGTACCTTCCAGGACGATGCGGAGACGGATCGACCAGGGACCGACGGCGCTTGCCAGGAAGAAGGTCTTTGTGGGGAGACCGAAATCCATGCAGCAGCTCCGCTGGATCTGGTTGATCAGTCCGGCAGTGGAGGCAACGTACTGGCCGTTTTCGCTGGTGATGGTATCCACGGCGATGCCGTTTACGGTCACCTGAGAAGGAGCCAGCTGGCCATCAAGAAGGAACTGTTCCGGAATGACATAGGCGTTATTTACCACGAAGGTGGAGGAAAGGTCCACACCGCAGTTGTCGCCGCAGCCACAGCCGCAGCAGGGATCGTTGGCAGTCAGCGTAGCTGTGTAGGTTTCAGGCGTGGTGGTAAGAGGCAGAAGCAGAGGGCAGCTTTCGGCCTTGTTATAGGAATAGACCTTATCCATATAGACCAGGTTGGATTTGGGGTTGGAGAAGGTCAGACCATCGGGATCGATGTTGGTTCCGCAGCGGGAACCCAGGTTAAAGTTCGTATTCATATCAGACACCTCACAGGTTGAAAAATCGGTTTTACAGGGTCAATATATGCTCCACTTTCCTCCACCGGACCAAAAAATAAGGAAAAAGTATATTTTGTTGTTCTGCAAAAATCGAACACAATATCTTGTGGATTTGGTCAAAAAGAGGTGGGGAGAGGGGGAGAAAAGTGGTGGGAATGGGGTGAAAAATCCCAAAAATTTATTCAAAATCGTTGAAAAGTGGAGCAAAGTGGTTTATAGTGGAGATGCTAAACTTACGAAAGGTGGGTCAAAGTCTCTTGTTGATGGGCGAATTCCAAAATTCCATAGATGCGAAAGGCCGTATGATCATCCCGGCGAAATTCCGTGATGAGTTGGGCTATAAGTGTGTCCTGACCAAGGGCTTGGACAAGTGCCTTTACATTTATCCGATGCAGGAATGGGACAAGCTGAAGGAAAAACTGGCTCAGCTCCCGTTGTCTGACCCGGAAGCGCGTAAGTTTGTGCGTTATATGTACGGTAATGCACAGGAATGTGAGATCGACAAGCAGGGACGTATTTCCATCACTGCCAATCTTCGCGAGTATGCAGGGATCGAAAAGGAACTGATGACCGTAGGGATTCTGGATAAGGTGGAAGTCTGGGCGAAGCAGGTCTATGAAGGCGGCGAAAGCGGCATGGATCAGGAACCCAGTGCGTTCTCCGGTCAGATGAAGGCTTACAACATTTAGGGAGGTGGCCGATATGGAATTCAGACATGTATCGGTTATGTTCAGTGAATGCATGAAGATGCTGAACATTCGACCGGATGGGATTTATGTGGACGGTACCCTTGGCGGCGGCGGACATTCCAGCGGAATCTGTGAAAGATTAAATCAAGAGGGGCTTTTAATAGGTATCGACAGAGACCGTGATGCTTTGAATGCAGCATCGAAAAACTTAGAACGGTTCGACTGTCAGAAAAAATTCGTACAGAGCAATTATTCCGGTATCAAGCGCGTTCTCGACGACTTGGGGATCGACGGGATCGATGGCGCGTTGTTGGATTTGGGGGTTTCCTCCTTCCAGCTGGACAATGCAGCCAGGGGCTTTTCCTATATGCAGGATGCTCCGCTGGATATGCGAATGAACGCAGACGATTCCTTCAGCGCTTACGATGTGGTCAACGGCTACAGCGAAAAGCAGCTGGCGGAAATCATTAAAAAATACGGTGAAGAACGCTGGGCGTCCCGCATCAGCAACTTCATCGTCAATCGCAGAAAACAGGGAGAGATCACCAGTACCGGTCAGTTGGTGGATATAATCAAAGCGGCCATTCCGGCATCTGCCAGAAGAGAAGGTCCTCACCCTGCGAAAAGAACGTTCCAGGCTATCCGCATCGAGGTCAACGAAGAATTGACCCAGCTGGAAAAGGCTGTCACTGACTTTATGGATGTATTGAATCCCGGTGGAAGACTTTGTATCATCACCTTCCACTCTCTGGAGGACCGCATCGTAAAGGAAAAGTTCAACGAACGTCTTCACCCTTGTACCTGTCCGAAGGAATTCCCGATCTGTGTCTGCGGAAAGACTACAGATATGAAGAAGATCCTGGGAAAACCCATGATCCCGACGGAACAGGAACTGGAACTGAACCCCAGAGCGCGCAGTGCGAAGCTGAGGGTCATCGAAAAACTGTAAGAAAAACAAGAAGAAGAGGTACAGATGTTAGCAGCGGAAAAGTGGTACACATACCAGGAAAACTATCAAAAGTACGGCCTGGATATGCGTCCGGCGGAAGAAAAGAAAATAAGAACACGCACGGAAAAAGACGCTGTTATCTCCGTACAGGATAAATTGCGCCTTTTGATCCTGGTGGTCTTTTTAGGCGTGTTGTTTGCCAGCTTTGTGGCCACCACAGCGTATGGCGCCAAGATCCAGTACAACATCAACACCATCCAGGCAGATTGCGACGAAGTCCAGGGAGAGATCGAAAATCTTCAGGTAAAGATCAAGACTGCCACCAACATCCAGACCATTGAAGAAAAAGCTATGGCCATGGGGATGGTCTATCCCAAGATCACAGAATACGTCTATGTAAACGGTGGTCAGGAAGAACCTGTGAAGGACTTTGCTTTGGCATTGATGGCACAGGCATATAATTAGCCGCGGGG
>JAFOGM010000009.1 GCA_017386805.1 Bacillota bacterium | reverse complement strand
TCACCATCGAAGTGTTCTTCCTGGGAGCTCAGGAACGAAACGCTCACAAGAAGCATGGGATGCCGCTGAATTTCACCTCCTTCCATCTGAGCCAGGTGGATTATTGGTGTAAGGAAATCGGCCGTGCCGATGTCTGCTTCCTGGAAGTATCCCGCCCCGACGAACAGGGCTGGTTCAGCTATGGCCCCTCCGGCGGCTGCGTTTATGACTTCGTGGTGGAAACCGCAAGAACCGTCATTCTGGAAAGCAACGCTCAAACACCGTATATCGTGGGTATGAACTGCAAGATCCACGGTTCCAAGGTGGACGGTATCGTTCTCACCGATCGTCCCGTATCTCCCCTTCCGGCAGACGAAGTGGACGAAGTTTCCAAGCAGATCTCTGACCTGATCCTGGAAGAAGTTCCCGATGGGGCAACCATCCAGCTGGGTCTGGGTAAGGTTTCCACAGCCATCGGTTATGGCCTGAAGACCAAGAACGATCTGGGGATCTTCTCGGAGCTGCTCAGCGAACCCATGGTACAGCTGATGCAGAGCGGAAACGTGACCAATACAAAGAAAGGCTACATGGACGGTGTCAGCGTCTTTGCTTTCTCTCTGGGTTCCAAGGAAATGTACGATTACATGGACAAGAATCCCCAGTTCTGGAACGGGACCTTCCCCTTCGTCAACGATCCCAGAAATATTGCGAAGAACAAGAATATGATCTCCATCAATACCGCTATGGCAGTGAATCTGTTTGGTGAAGTTGTGGCAGATTCCATGGGCTTCCATCAGCAGAGCGCCGTTGGCGGCCAGCTGGACTTCGTGAAAGGTGCGCAGATGTCCGAAGGCGGAAAGTCCTTCATTGCGCTGGCCTCTGCCTTCGAAAAGAACGGGAAGCTGGAAAGCAAGATCAGCCTGACCTTCCCCACTGGAACCTGTATTACCACACCTCGTTCGGAAGTACAGTACGTGGCGACGGAATACGGCTGTGTCAACTTAAAGCGTCTGAACATGAAGGATCGTGTCCGCGCTATGATCAGCCTGGCCCATCCGGCCTTCCGTGATCAGTTGACAGAAGAAGCGAAGATGCATAAACTGTTATAAAAGAAAGTAAGAGAACGCAGGACTGAAACAGAAAGGAGAGACATCATGAAGAGATTTTTAGCACTGTTTCTGGTTGGATTATTGGTTCTGGCGACCCTGGTTGGCTGCGGCGGGAATGCTTCGGACGGAAGTGCTGACGGCGGAGACAATTCCCTGCAGAAAGTTCTGGACAAGGGAGAACTTACCTGTGCAGTGAGCCCGGACTACGCCCCCTACGAATATCTGGACCTGATGACCAATGAGGTCAAGGGCAGCGATATCGTTCTGGCGCAGTACATTGCGGACCAGCTGGGTGTGAATCTGAAAATCGAACAGATGAGCTTTGAAACCTGTTTGGCTGCAGCGCAGACCGGCAGCGTGGACATCTGTATCAGCTCCCTTTCCTGGAAGCCGGAACGTGCGGAAGTCATGGCCCTGTCCGATTATTACAACAAGAGTTCTGCCTTCTTTGATCAGACCATTCTGGTGAGAGCCGAAGATGCGGCGCAGTATAACGTTGCAGCAGATTTCACCGGAAAGAAGATCGCGGCTCAGAACGGTACCACCCAGATGGAAATGACCACCCAGCAGATCCCCGACGTGGAAGCCATCCCCATTTCCCTGATGAACGACGGCGTTCTCCTTCTGATGGAAGGAAAGGTGGACGGCGTGGCCTGTCAGGTGGACGTGGCCCAGTCTTTCGTGGACAATTATGATGAACTGGCCATACCCGAATTCCTCTTCGACTTTGAAGAACTGGGGAACGTGGTAGCCACCAAGATGGGAAATGACAGTCTCCTGGAAAAGATCAACGAGATTCTTGGCCAGGTGGAAGCCGATGGCTTATACGCCCAGTGGCTGGCCGAGGCAACCGCTGACGCTCAGTCCCAGGGGTTACTGACCAAATAAACAGAATGAAAACGAAGCGCTCCGCTGCATACCCGCAGCGGAGCGCTTTTTTCTAATACAAGAAAAAATCGGCGTCTTATTTAAGACGTCGATTTTTTAATGC
>JAFOGM010000055.1 GCA_017386805.1 Bacillota bacterium | reverse complement strand
TATCTGCTCACTACAGAGAGGATGCTAAAGGTGCATTAAAGTCCATCGATGAAATGATCCGAATGGCCAATGAAAGCGGAAAGCGCTTCCAGGTATCTCATTTAAGCAGTTGTTCTGCTATGGGACAAATGAAGGATTCTCTGGACATTTTAAATAAAGCCATGAAAGCAAATCCCCGGATTCAATACGATACGTATCCCTATATTGCGTTTGCTACGACGGTAGGAACAGCAGTCTTTGATGATGGATGCTTTGAAAATTGGGGGAAAAGTTACGAAAATATCTGGATGACAGACGGAAAATATAAAAATCAATTCTGTACAAAAGAAACCTTTGAAGAAATACGGAAAAATGATCCAAGCCTCAGAGTTGTAGCTTTTGTTATGAATGAAGAGGAAATTGCAGCCGCAATTTCCAATCCTGTAAGTGGTATGATTGGAAGTGATGGCGGCGTTACAAATGGCACTGGACATCCTCGTTCCGCAGGCACCTTCCCCAAAGTCTTAGGGAAATACGTCCGCGAAGATCATTGTCTTTCTCTGATTGATGCTCTTTACAAAATGACACAGGCCAGTGCAGATCGTCTGGAATTAACTCACAAAGGACGAATCCAAGTAGGATGCGATGCTGATATCACCATCTTTGATCCCAAAACGATTGCAGATGGAGCCACCTTCGAACATCTGGACACTCCTGTAAAAGGGATCGATTCTGTTATCGTTAACGGGAAACTTGCTTTGCGAAATAATGTTATTCTAAACGACAGAGCAGGCATCTTCATTCCCGGTCCCTATATGAAATAAGCTTTTATTCCATAAAAAAACGACAGCCCCGGGCGCATAAACGCTCCGATCCGGCTGTCGTTTTTTATTTCTCTTATTTGATATCCGCCAGAACATCCTTGATGTGCGGATATACGAAGTCCGGCTTCGTTTCACTGGCTTCCAGATCTTCCAGAGTTCCTTCGCCGCTCAACACAAAGATGCTGTTGATTCCGGCGTTGACCCCGCAGGCAATGTCCGTATACAGACGGTCGCCGATGAGGGCCGTTTCCTCCTTGGTAAAGCCGGTCTTTTCCATGGCCAGAAGCGCCATGGCAGGCTCCGGTTTTCCAATGAACAGCGGCATCCTTCCCGTAGCGTTGCAGAGCATAGTGCTGACGGAACCGCAGTCCGGAACCGATCCATACCAGGTGGGACAAACCCAGTCCGGATTGGTGGCCACATAGTCCACCCCCTGGTTCAGTAAAATACAGGCGTCTTCTAACTTCTGGAAGGTCAGCTCCGTATCGAAGCCCATGCAGAGACAATCGATTCCCTCTTCTCTCTGATCCGTAATGGGAAGGCCTGCATCTTTCAGCTGCTCCTTGAAGGACGTAGTCCCGAAGGCATAGATTTTGTTATAGTTCTTCTTTTTCAGGTGAAGCACCGTGGCGTTGGTGGATGTGAGAAAATCATCCGCCACTGACGCAATTCCCAGGCTGGCCAGCTTCTCGATGTACTTATCCACGCTCTTGGAGGAGTTGTTGGTCAGGAACATGTACTTTCCGCCGATGGAGCGAACGTGTTCCAAAAACTCATGGACTCCCTCGAACAGGTCGTTATCCAGATAGATGGTCCCATCCATATCCAAAAGAAACAACTTAACTTTTTTCAAATCCTTCATTGCACGATTCCTTATGTATGCTACCCATGAATGGCGATCCAGAGACCGGATACCACCATTACGATGTAAACGATTTTCTTCAGTTTCTTACCGTCGATCTTGTTGAAGATCTTTCCGCCGATGAAGCTGCCGATCAGAAGACCGCCCAGCCCGAACAGCGCCGAAAGACCGATTCCCTCCGGCATCAATCCCGAAGCCGATCGAATGATCAGTAAGTAAATATTGTTGATAATGAAATATGCCTGCAGCGTGGCCAGGTAGGTCTTCTTCTCTTCGATGACCGAGATGAAATACAGCACCATGGGAGGACCGTTCACCGAGAACAGACCGCCGCAAAGGCCGGAGACGACCCCGGCAATCCCCGCGTTCCGCGTGGTTTTCCGGATCCGCACCCTGTCACTGAAGAAGCTGAGCCAGATGGCCAGGATGATGAGGAACACGCCCAGGAGCCGCTTGTAGATCGGCGACGGGGCGGTTGCCATCATAAAGGTTCCGATGGAGGATCCGCAGAGGCAGAACAGCACCGGAAGCCACAGCTGCTTCCAATCGATATCACGCCAACAACGCTTCAATATGACCAGATTCAGAGTTCCTGACAGGATCGTGGAGATCCCCACAGAAGTCGTATAAGGTATGAACAGCGGCGTGAGCGCCATAAAGACGATCCCAAAGCCAAAACCGCTGACGGATTGCAGCAGCGATGCCCCCAGGGCAATCGCTGCAATACCGACGTTTGTCAGCATGATGATCTCACTTTCTCTTGATTACTTGCTGCTGGTGGGGATGTAGGGGATGATGGAGCGAGCCACTGCGTAAGCCGGCATGGTCTGTAATACGATCTTTCCGGGGCCCTTCACGATGGTGTTGAAGATGCCTTCACCGCCCAGAAGCATGTTCTTTACGCCGGGTACGGTAACGACTTCCAGAGAGCAGGTAGCATCCATCATCGCCAGATAACCGGTGTCCACAACCATGGACTGACCGGGGCCCAGGGTATATTCCACTGCGTGACCGTCGATTTCCACGAAAGCAGTTCCCTGACCGGACAGCTTCTGCATGATGAAACCTTCACCGCCGAAGAGACCTGCACCTAACTTCTTCTGGAAGAAGGTGGACAGCTGTACGCCCTCTTCTGCAGCCAGGAACGCAGCCTTCTGGGTTACGACTTCTCTGCCCGGTTCAATGTTGATAGCGCGGATGGATCCGGGGAAGGAAGATGCGAAGGCAATCTGACCCTTTCCGCCCATAGCGGTATATTTGTTCAGGAATAAGCTTTCGCCGGACAGCATACGTCCGAACATCTTTCCTAAGCCTCCACCGGAGGTGGTTTCCATATTCATATTGGGAGTCATCCAGCTCATGGCTCCATTTTCTGTGATCAGAGTTTCGCCGGGTTCTACTTCACAAATTACTACCGGTAACGGATCGCCCAAAATATTATACTTCATGTTTAATCTCCTTTCCTCGCAGCAAACGTATTGGTGCTGCGTTGGCTTGATTATACTATAATTCTTTAAAAAGTGCCAGTAAATTTACAAAAAATTCAAAATACGATTGCACCTCACCGGCTCCGGTGCTATCTTAAAAGCAGAGAGTAACGCTTACAACACAGGGAGGTTCTTATGGAAAATACATATTACTGTTACCCCGGTCTGGAACTGGGAAACTGCAGTACCGTCATCATCGGTAAAGATGCATCCGCCACCGGCCAGTTCATCGTGGGTCATAACGAAGACGACGAAAACTGCGTGGCCCAGACCCATGTGGTTCCCCGAAAGAAACACGAACCCGGCTCCTTCGTTCAGTTCGCTGACGCCAGCGCCGTGATCCCCCAGGTGGAAGAAACCTATGCCTACTACTGGTCGGAAATCCGCCGCAAGGGCGGGATCTCCTTCGCCGACGGTTTCATCAACGAATGGGGACTGGCCATCGTCACCGACTCCTGCCGTCCCAGCCGCGACGCCTCCGGCTCCCCCAAGGATAACCCCGAGGCATACGGCCTGGGCTACGCCCTGCGCCGTCTGGTTGCCGAGCGGGCAAAGACCGCCCGGGAGGGCGTTCAGATCATGGCCAAGCTCATCGAAGAGTTCGGCTACTTCTCCAGCCGCTCCTATCATTTGGTCGACAAGGACGAAGCCTGGGTGGTGCAGATCCCCAAGGGATACAACTGCGTGGCCAAGCGTTTGGAAAATGACCACGTCTATTACATCCCCAACTGGTTCACCATCCACCAGGTCGACTTCAACGACAAGGATAACTATTACTGGTCCGAAAACCTGGGTCCCCACGCCATCGAACAAGGCTGGTACATCCCCGCCAAAGAAGGCGACTGGTCCGATTTCGACTTCGCCAGGGTCTATCAGGATGGCCAGATGAAGGAGTTCAACAAGCTCCGTGCCAGAAACGCCTGGTTCCTGCTCAGCGGAAAGATTCTTCCCGATGAAGAGCTGAAGCCCTTCTCCATGAAGGCATATAAGAAATATACGCCTGCGGATGTAAAGCAGATCCTGCGGACCCACTACGAAAATACCCCGGACGATACCACCGAAGGCGGAACCAAAAATCCGCACCGTGGTTACAGTTCTCCGGCAACCATCTGCAACGCCTCCACCGTGGAAAGCCAGATCATCGAGCTCAACGAAGATCCTCTCCTGATCCGGATGCTGCGGACGGCTCCCAGACCCTGTCTGGCGCC
>JAFOGM010000054.1 GCA_017386805.1 Bacillota bacterium | reverse complement strand
TCGATGCGGGCATACTGCATCGTATTCAGTTGTGGGGCCTTGTTGTGTTCCATAAACTCCTCCTGACTGCATTGTACCATAGCCTCCCGGCCCGCGCAAATCTTCTGACGATTTCTTGTTTTTCCGTACCACTCTCTCCCAAACTGTGGTATGATATATGGTATATTGAGCTAAGTATGCGGTGGCGAGACGCTTCGGACCGCAGATACACACGGAGGACAAACCAATGAATTATAAACACGCTCCCTATCCGGTGGTGGAATGCCAGCTGGATATCCTGAGAGAGAACGTAAAGAATATCGCAGACAGATGCCACGACAACGGAATCACCGTTGCTGGCGTTATGAAGGGCATCAACGGCCACATGCCCCTGGTTCGCATGTTTGACGAAGGCGGCTGCGACCAGATCGCTTCTTCCAGACTGGAACAGCTGTACGAAGTGAAGAAGGCCGGAATCACCAAGCCCACTCTGCTGCTGAGAATCCCCATGCTGACCGAAATCGAAAACGTGGCTCAGCTGTGCGACGTGACTCTGATCAGCGAAATCGCTACCATGGATGCGCTGAACGCAGAATGCGAAAAGCAGGGTAAAAAGATCAAGGTCATCGTTATGGTTGACCTGGGTGACCTGAGAGAAGGTTTCTGGGATCGTGAAGAGTTAGTTGCTGCCTGCGCACACATCGAAAACGACCTGAAGAACCTGGAGCTGGCTGGCGTAGGTACCAACTTAGGCTGTTACGGTTCCATTCAGCCCACTGTGGAAAAGATGGAAGAGCTGATCGAAGCTGCGGAAATGGTAGAAGCAAAGATCGGCCGTCAGCTGGAATGGATCTCCGGCGGCGCAACTTCTTCCTTTGTTATGGTCAACGACGGCACCATGCCCAAGAGAATCAACCACCTGCGCATCGGCGAAAACATCCTGCTGGCTCGTGACTTGCAGACCGACTGGGGTATCGACACCATGGGTTATCTGCGCATGGACGTCTTCACTCTGAAGGCTCAGGTCATCGAAGTGAAGGATAAGCCCAGCCACCCGGTTGGTAAGATCTTCATGGACGCTTTCGGCAACTTCCCCACCTACACCGACCGCGGCATCAGAAAGCGTGCGCTGCTGGGTATCGGTAAGCTGGATCTGGGCGCTATCGAAAAGCTGCTGCCCAAGACCGAAGGCATCGAAGTTCTGGGCGGTTCCAGCGACCACACGATTTTAGACGTGGAAGATTACAAGGGCGAACTGAAGGTCGGCGACGTACTGGACTTCGACCTGTGCTATGCGACAATGCTGTTCCTGACCAGCTGCAAGAGCGTGAACATGCGCTACTTCGACGGCGACCAGGAAGTATTTGAATAAACATCAACGAGTTTTACGGAGGTAAGAAAATGGGCTTAAATAAGGAAAGCGGCATTGCTCTGGGTAAGTGGCCCAAGGGCGAAAGAAATCTGATCACCGACGTTCCCGGCGTAAAGGTCGGCCACGTTACGTTAAATGACGGCGACATCAAGACCGGTGTTACCGCGATCATTCCCCACGAAGGCGACCTGTTCCACGACAAGCTGATGGCTGGCGTATCCGTTATTAACGGTTTCGGTAAGAGCGTAGGCCTGGTGCAGATCGATGAACTGGGTACTCTGGAATCCCCCATCATCATGACTAACACCCTGAGCGTTGGTACCGCACTGACTGCTTCCGTGAAGTATATGTTAGAAAAGAATCCGGATATCGGCGTGGAAACCGGTACTGTAAACTGCGTCGTAACCGAATGCAACGACGGTTCTCTGAACGACATCCGCGGTCTGCAC
>JAFOGM010000003.1 GCA_017386805.1 Bacillota bacterium | reverse complement strand
TCCATTGGTCAGGTAGATCTCTTCTGCCGCTTCCAGCATATTTCCTGCGGAACTGTATTGTGTATAGTCATCTACAGCCAGGAAGTAAACTCCGCACTGGGCATATTCCGAAAGAGACTTCGCCCTTTCCTGGAAACTCAAATAATATTCTTCCGTAAAAATTCCCGCTTCATCATATATGTAATTCTCGGCCAGTAACGATACCCCGGAATCCGCGATGGTTTCTTCCGGTCCCACCGCAAATACTGCCGCAGGCGTGATTGCCAGGACGAGAACCAGAGCCAGGATCAGCATCTTGATCTTTCTCATGCGCTCACCTCCTACCACAGATACAGGATCAGCGAGAGAATGGCCGTCAAAGGAACGGTCAGGGCTGCAGCCAGGCCCCAGAACTTTCCGTTGGAAACCGGAAGGTCACCCACCATTTTTCCGGTCTGTCCGTTGACAGCGAACAGGAAATTCTTTCCCTTCCACTGCGTACTGAGAAGCCATACCGGAAGCATGGCGTAATGCACTTCTCCACGCTTCAACAAAATATCTTTATTGATACAGATTTTCGTCATATAGCCCGTGACGCTGGCTTCCAATGCCCGGTAAGCGGTTTCTGCCGCACGGTCGTCGGCCCGCTTGGAACAATCCGCCACCACCACATCGTATTTATCTGCCAGATATCCCGGAAGATAGGCCGTGGAGAAGGGCTTCATTTCTTTGTAGTCAAAGGGCTCGATGGCATCCATATACTCGTCAGGCATCTTGGACGATGCATCCACCGGAATCTTTTCAAAGGCGACTCTCCCAGCTCTGCGCACGTTATAGTGCTGCGTAGTGGTCACCTGATAGTCACCCTGTCGGCTGACAAAAGAACGGGTGGCGTGGAACGTGGCATCGGCATCTGCCTGACCATCAAAGAGCCAGAAGGGTACATAGACACCCTTGATCTCCTGAATATGATTTTCATTCTTAAAGGAACCCGGTAACAGGAACTTTCCTTTATAATGTTCCTTCAGCATGGCCACCGCCTGATCCTTGGAAATCTTGAAAGGAACCACATAATCCGGCTTCAGCGCTCCGTGGAACTGGCCGGGAATGATGGACGCATTTCCGCAATAAGGGCAGCTGGTCGCTGCCGTGGTCTTTTCGCAGATCAACTCCGCACCGCAGGAAGGACAGTTGTAGACCATCAGATCGTCGCTGCCTTCTCCCCAGTCTTCGGTCATAGCAGATTCATCCCAGTCTCCGTCTTCCGCACTGATATTTTCCCTGAGTTCTTCTTCTTTCTCGTCCTCTTCTCTGGCGAATTCCTCTTCCGCCTCCCAATCCACCTCGGCATAGATCGCTTCGATTTCCTCTGCAGTAAAGGTACTTTCGCAGAAATCGCACTTCAGTTTACCGATGGTCTCATCAAAGCTGAGAGGAGCCGTACAGTTGGGACACTGATAGTTTGTTACTTTCTCTCCCATACTTCCCTCCGTTCACACGCGTTACTGAGGCTTCTTCGCTCCGCATTCCGGACAGAACTTTCCAGTGTTCACCGAACCGCAAGTGCACTTCCACTCTCTGGGGCTTCCGCATTCCGGACAGAATTTTCCGGTGTTCACCGAGCCGCAGCTGCATTTCCATTCTGCGGCAACCGGCTGCGCCGGAGCTGCCTGCGGTGCAGGCTGCATCTGCTGTCCCATCTGGAACAGCGTCTGCGCATTGGCTCCGCCGGCGTTGCCAGCCATGTTCATGCCCATGAAGGCCATGGCTGCCCCAGCGTTGGGATTGGAGGCCGCTGCCTTCATGGCTTCGGCCTGAGCGCCTACCAGATGAGCAGCCGCCATATTGGGATTACGGAACGCAGCATTTCTCTGCAGTTCCTTGATCATTTCTTCATCTTCTTCGCTGGCCTTCACGCTGGATACACCGAAGGACACGATTTCCACGCCGCGCAGATCCTTCCACTTGGCAGTCAGAACTTCGTTTAAGGCACTTGCCAGTTCCATGGTGTGACCGGGCAGCGCACTGTAGCGGATTCCCATGGCGCTGATCTTGGCAAATGCAGGCTGAAGTGCGGTCATCAGTTCCGTTTTCAGCTGACCGTCCAGATTGTCACGGGTATAATCCTCGTCCACGTTGCCGCAGATGTTGGTATAGAACAGCATGGGATTGGTGATCCGGTAGCTGTACTCGCCGAAGCAGCGGATGGAAATATCCACGTCGAGGCCCACGTTGGGATCCACCACGCGGAAGGGTACCGCAGAGGGAGTTCCGTACTTATTTCCGATCAATTCCTTCGTATTGAAATAGTAGATTCTCTGATCCTTGGGAGCTTCGCCGCCAAAGGTGAAACGCTTTCCGATGTTTCCGAAGACTTCCTTAATATTGTCCGCCAGACGTCCGCCATCGAAAATGGACGGTTCGGTGGACTGGTCGTAGGTGTATTCGCCGGGTTCCGCGCAGAGATCCACCACTTTTCCCTGATCCACGATGATCATGCACTGCCCATCGGCAACCGCAATGATAGAACCGTTGGTGATGATGTTTTCGTCGCCCTTCTTGTTGGAAGAACGTCTGGAAACCTTCTTTTTCCCCTTGGTCACCAGAACGTCAGCATCCATCGCTTCGCAATAAAAATACTCTTTCCACTGATCCGCCAGAATTCCGCCGGTGGCACCAGTGATCGCCTTAATCAATCCCATAAAATTTCTCCTTTCTCTATCCCAAGTCAGCTATAAAAGCTGACAGAATTTTCGTTAGATTCATTTTAAATTCCCTGTGCTTTTTTGTCAATTCCTGAAATCCTGCTTGCTTCTTTGCAGAAACCTCTGTATAATATAGCCGTTTGAGCAATTTTACAGTTTATTAATAACAGGAGGCTATTCATGAAAAAAATGAACGACAACAACAAGCTTGCGGTTCAGATGCTGGTTGCCATGGTATCCGGTATCGTCGCAGGTTTGATCTTCATGTCTCTGAGAGAAAATCTGGGCGCAGACAGTTCCACCTGGGCCACCATCAACAGTTTCCTCTTCCAGGACATCACTGCCGCAGGCGGCGAACGCTCCATCGGTTTATTCTACATGGGCGGACAGTTATTTATCCGTACGTTACAGCTGATCATCGTACCTATGGTATTCTCTTCCGTAGTTATGGCAATCAGTGAAATCCATGATGCCTCCACTCTGGGCCGCGTTGCCGGTAAGACCATCAAGTGGTTTATGATGACCAGCTGCATCGCTCTGGTTATGGCCGGCGCCATCGCTCTGATCTGTTTCAATATGGGAATCTTCAACGTGACCATCGAAGGTCTCACCGGAAGCGCAGGTTCCACCGGTTCCAACCCCTTACTGGTGATCCTGAACATCGTTCCCTCCAACATCGGTTCCACCTTCAGCGTGAACAATGCCGTACTGGCGGTTGTATTCATCGCCGTTGTTACTGGTCTGGGTCTGAACGCTCTGGGAAGCCCCAAGGAAAGTACCATCTACCGCATCTGCAGCGAAGTCAGCCAGATCATCGTGATCTTACTGAACTTCGTAGTTAAGAAGTTCGGTCCTGCAGCCATCTTCATGCTGCTGTGCAGAACCTTCGCGACTTACGGTATCGATTATCTGAGACCGGCCATCGCCTACTTCATCCTGTGCGTAGCCCTACTGCTGATCTATCTGTGCATCGGTTACCCCATCATTCTGAGCGTGACTACCAAGATGAACCCCATGATCTTCATGAAAAAGATCTTTAAAGTTATCATCTTCGGCTTTTCCACTTCCTCCAGCGCAGCTACTCTGCCGCTGAATCTGGACACCACCACCGAAGAACTGGGCTGCGATAAGCAGATTTCTTCCTTCGTACTGCCCCTGGGTATGACCATCAACATGGACGGTACCGCCATCATGCAGGTAGTTGCTACCCTGTTCATCGCAGGCTGCGGCGGCTATGACGTTTCCATCTTCCAGCTGGTGATCATCATGGTTCTGGCTCTGATCGCATCCATGGGTACCCCGGCAGCTCCCGGCGCAGGCGCCGTGATCCTGTTCACCATCCTGTCCGGTGTTGGTTTCACCGGAGAGCAGGCGCTGATCGCTTACTCCCTGATCCTGGCAATCAACCGCCCCATCGAAATGCTGGTTACCTCTCTGAACGTTACCGGCGACGCTGTGGCTTGTATGATCGTTTCCAGAAGCGAAGGAAAGCTGGATACCGAAGTATATCATCGTCAGTAATAACCGTATTATAAACAAAAGAGGCTTTTCCGAATCTCCATCGATTCGGGAAAGCCTCTTTTCTTTTCTTCGTTATTCCATTGTCTTCGCAGCAGCAATCTGTTCACGGATCCGATTCTGGGTCTCGTCGAACAGCAGCTCCCGGTTATGTCGGAAGTAGGCATCACAGCCGAAGTGTTCCACGAACC
>JAFOGM010000053.1 GCA_017386805.1 Bacillota bacterium | reverse complement strand
GTCATGCTTCGTTACCACGGTGATATCTCGGCCCATGACTTCCACTTCCACCAGGCGGCAACCCAGCGTTCCGCTGGGATCCAGTACGAAGCCTTCCGGGCGGATCCCCGCATAGACTTCCTGATCTTTCACGCCTTTCACGTCCATGATCGCTTCGCCGCCGATGTAGAGCTTCTCACCCTTTACCTCTGCATCGAACACGTTGATGGGCGGATTTCCCAGGAACTTGGCTACAAATAAATTGATGGGCTCATCATAGACTTCCTGCGGCTTCCCGATCTGCTGGATCACACCGTCCTTCATGACCACGATCATGTCGGAAATACTCATGGCTTCTTCCTGGTCGTGGGTAACAAAGATGGTGGTGATTCCGGTTTCCTTCTGGATTCTGCGGATCTCTTCTCTGGTCTGTAATCTCAGACGAGCATCCAGATTGGACAGTGGTTCGTCCATCAGCAGGACTCTGGGCATCTTCACCAGCGCTCTGGCGATTGCCACACGCTGCTGCTGACCGCCGGACAGTTCGCTGGGCTTGCGGTCCATCAGCTGATCGATCTGGACCATCTTTGCCACTTCCAGGGCCTTCTGATCCATGACTTCTTTGGACAGCTTGTCCGCACCCTTCAGGTTCTGCAGGGGGAAGATGATGTTCTGGCGAACGGTCAGGTGAGGATACAGAGCGTAGTTCTGGAACACCATCCCTACGCCGCGGTTTTCCGCAGGAAGTTCCGTCACATCATCGTCACCAAAGTAAATCTTCCCGGCAGTGGGCTTTAAGAGGCCGCAGAGCAGATTCAGTGCCGTACTCTTACCACAGCCGGACGGTCCTAAAAGACCGATCAGCTTTCCGTCGGGAATTTCAAATGTAAAATCATTGACCGCAATTACGTCTTTCTTTTCACGCTTATTGCGGCTGGGGAATGTCTTTGTTAAGTGATCTAATACGATTTTCATAGATTCTCTCCTTATGTTTCGTGGACACAGTTTTCCACTTTACAAGGATAATTATATGCGTAGTATCGTCGCTTTTCAAGGTCTTTCACCGATCCACGAACAAGCCTCTGCATGAAAAAAGGCCGACTCCAAAGAGCCGGCCTGATTGCCATATGTAATTAGAACGGACCGTAGCCGATATTCACAGCAACTACCATGAATACGCAGGCGATCACTGCCCACATTGCCCACAGCGGAGCGATGTAGCGGAACCACTTGCCCCAGGGAATCTTTGCCATAGCCAGAGCAGCCATGAAGGAACCGGAGGTCGGAGTGATACAGTTGGTGAAACCGTCACCCATGTGGAATGCTAAGGTAGCAGTCTGTCTGGTCATACCCAGCAGGTCAGCCAGCGGAGCCATGAACGGCATAGTGATGGAAGCCTGACCGGAACCGGAGGGTACCAGGAAGTCGAACAGATTGTGGAATACGTACATACCGCAAGCTGCAACGTTGGTGTTCAGACCGTTCAGCAGAGTACCAGCGCCATTGATGATGGTATCGAATACCTTTGCATCGCTCATGATGTTGGTAGCAGCTCTGCACAGACCTACCATCAAACCAGCGTACATCATACCCTTTGCACCCTTAACGAAGGAGGTTGCAAATTCGTTGGGCTTGATCCCGCCGATCAGTGCGGACAGCAGACCCATGATGATGAACAGTGCAGACAGTTCGTCCATGTAGTAACCCTGAGTGATAACCAGGAAAGCGATGGCTACGAAGCCACCCATGAAGACCAGCAGTACCAGGATCTGACGAACGGTCAGCTTCGGAACGTTTTCCAGGTCGATGGGTTCTGCGTTTGCTTT
>JAFOGM010000052.1 GCA_017386805.1 Bacillota bacterium | reverse complement strand
CCCCACTGCCTTCATCATTTCTTTGGCCTGTCGTTCCCGTTCCTTTTTCTCCACGCCGCGGAAAATCAGCGGAAGGCTGACATTTTCCAATGCCGTCAGCATGGGAAGCAGGTGATAGGCCTGAAAAATAAAGCCGATGTTCTTTTGGCGGAACAAGGTCACGTGTTCCTCGTCCAGCTTATGTACCGGAATGTCTCCGATCCAGATCTCGCCCCGGGTGGGCTTCTCCAGCCCTGCCACCATGTTCAGGAATGTGGATTTCCCCGAACCGGAGGTCCCCAGAAAACAGACGATCTCTCCCTTGTAGATGGACAGGCTCACATCATCCAGAGCAACCACCTTTTCCTCACCCATGCGGTAGATCTTTCGAACGTGTTCCACGCGGATCAGAGGTTTTCTTTCTGCAGTTGACTCCTGTTTCATAGTTTTCCCCTTCTGATACTAAGTTGCTATAACGTAAGTTGATTATACCCCGCCTTTCGCCACATTACCACAGGCTATGACGAAATTAAGAATTCTTTAATCATTTAGACGTTCCATCCTCCCGAAAAGTTGCAGCCTAATCTACTTTATTATATTTTATCCAAACAAAGCACGACCCCATTGTTTCCGCCGCCTCGATTCCTGTCCTTATATTCGCCCACCCACCCCGGTTGGAACGTCTAAATCTTTTTTCATATTTCCCCACACCCTGCGGCAGCTGCTGAGGGTACCTCCGCAGACGCAGTCCCATTTGGAGGGTTCTGCGAGCAATGAAATGCGTCAGCGGTTCGTCTGTCTGAGGGCTTTGCCCGAGTTACGAACCGCAGCAGTTCATGCGAGCGGAATCCCCAAATGATCTGCGTCGAGGACCGTAACCGAGGCAGCTGCCGCAGGGTGTGGGCTTGTATGGAATAAAAAAGAGAACTCCGCAGAGTTCTCTTCGTTGTTCAGTTTACTGTAACTGCACCTTATGGAAGGTCTTCTTACCCTTCTTGATCAGAATGGTACCGTCTTCCTTGAAGGTGTCCAGAGTGATCATCAGCTTCTTGTCAGTTACCTTTTCATCGTTGATGGACAGACCGCCCTGTTCGATGGTACGGAAGCCTTCGCCGTTGGAGGGAACCAGCTTCAGTTCCTTGATCAGGGATACAACGCCGATGCCTTCGCCTTCGAAGCGAGCCTTTTCCATGGTGGTGGTGGGAACGTTCGCCATGTCACCGCCGCCTGCGAACAGTGCACGAGCTGCAGACTGCGCCTTTTCCGCTTCTTCTGCGCCGTGAACCAGCTTGGTTACTTCGTAAGCCAGAACTTCCTTCGCCTTGTTGATTTCTGCAACCTTCAGTGCGGACAGTCTGTTGACTTCTTCCATGGGCAGGAAGGTCAGCATTCTCAGACACTTATTTACGTCAGCGTCTTCTACGTTTCTCCAGTACTGGTAGAATTCGTAGGGAGTTGTCTTGTTGGCATCCAGCCACAGAGCGCCCTTCTGAGTCTTACCCATCTTCTTACCTTCGCTGGTGGTCAGCAGGGAGAAGGTCATACCGTATACCTGCTTCTGCAGTTCTCTTCTGCACAGGTCTACGCCGCCCAGGATGTTGGACCACTGGTCGTTTCCGCCGAATTCCATCTTGCAATCCAGGTCACGGCAGAGAGCCATGAAGTCGTAGGACTGCATCAGCATGTAGTTGAATTCCAGGAAGGACAGACCCTTTTCCAGACGCTGCTTGAAGCATTCTGCTCTCAGCATGTTGTTTACGGAGAAGTGACGACCGATGTCACGGATGAAGTCGATGTAGTTCAGGGGCATCAGCCAGGTTGCGTTGTTTACGCATACAGCCTTACCAGCTTCCGGAGCCTTGTTTGCACCGTTGCCATCGTACTTGAAGTCTTCGTCGAAGTCGATGAACTTGTCGAACAGCTTCTTGAACTGGTCGCAGTTGTGCTGGATGGTTTCGGTAGTCATCATCTGACGCATATCGGTACGGCCGGAGGGGTCACCTACCATAGCGGTACCGCCGCCGATCAGAACGATGGGGGTGTGGCCGAACTTCTGCATCCACATCATGATGATAACCTGCATGAAGTGACCTACGTGCAGGCAGTCTGCGGTGGGGTCGAAGCCGATGTAGAACTTCACGCTTTCCTTACCCAGCAGTTCACGAATTTCTTCGTCGTGGGTGGTCTGTTCGATGAAGCCTCTTTCTTTCAGTACATCATATACATTGGTGTACTGGCTTACGTTATCAGGAATAAACATTTCTATCTTACCTCTTTCTGAAGTTTATGTATCGATTATGCTTCGATCATAGCTCTGCGTTCTGCATGACGACCCATTTCGGTTTCGGTGTCCAGCCAGATGTCGGTGAAGCGGATCGCTTCTTCGATGGTGATCACACGACCGCCGAAGGAAATGATATTCGCGTCGTTGTGCGCCTTGCACATTTCAGCCATGAATTCGTTGGTAACAACAGCAGCACGGATTCCCTTTACCTTGTTAGCAGCGATGGAGATACCGATACCGGTACCGCATACTAAGATGCCGCGGTCTGCCTGACCGGAAGCAACCGCTTCGCCGCAAGCCTTACCGTATACCGGATAAGGAACAGACGCTTCGGAGTCAGTACCCAGGTCTAAGATTTCAATTCCGCGTTCGATTAAGTGAGCTTTCAGGGCTTCCTTCATCTGGAAACCGCCGTGGTCAGCAGCTAATGCAATTTTCATAATGTCCTCCTATACTCTTACAACGTGATATCCTGCGGATTTCAACATTCGGTTCATGATAGCGAAGCCTACGGAATCCGAGGCTTCCACGGCGCTGGCAACGATAAATTCCACATTCTCTTCGTCGCAGCGACGCAGTTCCGCAAACAGGGTGTGGGCGGCTTCCGCTAAGTTCTCATCGGAGAACAGCAGCTTCTCCACCTTTTTCCCTTCTGCGATTTTTTCTTTATAGATCCGTTCTGCCTCACGGCGAACGGCCTCCTGTTCACCCTGGAGGATGATCATCTCACCCTTGGGTGCATAGTGCTTGTATTTCATACCGGGGGCCTTGGGCGCCGGATCACCTGCTGCTTCGTCTCTCTGACGATTCACAAACAGAGCCGGGTCCATTTCCACCTTTCCGCCGGTGATTTCAGCGATCTGTTCCGGGGTGATCCAACCGGGACGCAGTACCATGGGTACTTCACCGGTCAGATCCAGTACGGTGGATTCGATCCCCACCCGGCTTTCACCGGACTGGAGGATCCCGTCGATCCGCCCATCCAGATCCTGATAAACGTGAGTCCAGCTGGTGGGGCTGGGACCTCCCGACAAGTTGGCACTGGGGCCAGCGATGCACAATCCACTTTCGCGGATCAGCGCTAAGGTGACGGGGTCGTCGGGCATCCGGACAGCCACCGTCTGTAAGCCGCCGGTGGTTCCATCGGGAACACCCGGCAATTTATCGAAGATCATGGTCAGCGGTCCCGGCCAGAAGGCTTTCATCAGCTTCTTCGCCGTATCCGATACCTTGTCGGTCAGAACATCCAGCTGGCGTTCATCGGCAATGTGGACGATGAGAGGGTTGTCCGAAGGACGACCCTTTGCCGCATAGATCTTTCTGGCTGCGTCAGGATTCAGGGCGTCGCCGCCCAGACCGTAGACCGTTTCTGTGGGAAAGGCAACCAAGCCGCCGCGCTTCAGGATCTCCGAAGCTTCCGCGATGGATGCCTGTACGCGGGTTCTTGCCGCTTCCAACTCTTCCGGAGAACCTCCCTCCGGTAAGCGAACATCCAACAGTTTGGTTTCCATGGGGTTTCTCCTTAGAAGTTCTTCATTTTTTCTGCCTGCTGTGCGGTGATCAGCGGATCAACGATATCGTCGATGTCACCGTCCAGGAACGCATCCAGCTTGTAGATGGTCAGGCCGATTCTGTGGTCGGATACACGACCCTGGGGGAAGTTATAGGTACGGATACGTTCGGATCTGTCACCGGAACCTACCTGAGACTGACGGTCAGCTGCCTGCTTTTCGTGCTGTTCTGCCAGCTTCATGTCGTACAGTCTGGAACGCAGTACCTTGAAGGCCTTTTCCTTGTTCTTGATCTGAGACTTTTCGTCCTGACAGGTAACCACCAGGCCGGTGGGAATGTGAGTCAGACGAACCGCGGAGTCGGTGGTGTTTACGCACTGACCGCCGTTACCGGAGGAACGGTATACGTCCACACGAACATCGTTGGGGTTGATTTCAACTTCAACGTCGTCAACTTCCGGCAGAACCGCAATGGTCGCTGCGGAGGTGTGGATACGGCCGGAGGATTCGGTTTCCGGAACACGCTGTACGCGGTGTACGCCGGATTCGAACTTCAGGCGGGAGTAAGCACCCTTACCCTTGATCATCACCACAGCTTCCTTGATACCGCCGATACCGGTATCGTTGATGTCCATGATTTCAGTCTTCCAGCCGCGGCGTTCTGCATAACGGGTATACATACGCAGCAGGTCAGCACCGAACAGAGCAGCTTCGTCACCGCCGGTACCCGCTCTGACTTCCAGAAT